>JAFZMV010000035.1 GCA_017553205.1 Selenomonadaceae bacterium
CGTTACAGAAGTTTTGAAGGTTCAATTACAGGAAAACGCTTTTCAATTAGGAGTGTGGAGATAGGAATGAGGAATTTTAACTCCCAACTCCTCCTTCCTCATTCCTCATTCCTCATTCAACTTTGCCTCTGTATTTACCGCCATACAGTCATGACTTGAATCCAATCGAGATGCTTTGGGCAAAATTGAAAACTTTTCTTCACAAATGGAAAATTCGTGATGTTAAACTTTTACGAAATGTCATCAAAGCTGCTGTTTTCAGAATTTTACTTTCTGATTGTCAAGGTTGGTTTGCTCACTCGGGTTACTGACATTATTTTTCCAAACCAATATAGGCGTGGTGAGTGTCAAAAAAATCTCGTGAGATAATTAAATCAAAAAACTTGACAGTTAAAAATAGTTAAACTAAAATTTTTTACAACTGAAAGAAATAATTTTGGGAGTGAAGAATTGTGATAAAAAAATTTTTTTCCGCAGTCGTCGTACTGCAAATTTTTTTTATGAATTTTGTTTATGCACAGGAAATTATTGATAAACCTGTTCCCATGTCTGAAAATCGTTTAAGACTTACCCGCGAATATTCTCAAAAACATTACGGCACTTCTCAAACTGAAATTATTCCTCAAGCGGTTGTTATTCATTGGACTGCTGGACCTACTTGGGAATCAGCGTACTATACTTTTTACAACGACGACAGAGGCGACGGGACTGTAAATGTTTCTTCGCAATTTATTGTTGACAGAGACGGAACAATTTACAGAATTACGCCCGAAAATTTTTTGGCTCGTCATGTTATCGGTTATAATCATTGTGCGATTGGAATTGAAAATGTCGGAGGAGTCGACAACGTTGAAGATTTAACTGACGCTCAACTTGCCGCAAATATTTTTTTGATAAATTATCTTCGCGGAAAATTTCCGACGATAAAATATATTTTCGGTCATTATCAGCAGACTGCCGCCCGTGAAAGCGGTCTTTATATCGAAAATGTTCAAGGTTATTATTCTTTGAAATCTGATCCCGGTCCGAAATTTATGGGCGAATTAAAAAAAGTTTTTGAAAATGACGGATTAATATTTTTCCCGCTCTGAAAATTTCTACAAATAAAAAATTTTAACTGAAAAAATTTTGAGGATTAAACATGAAAATTGATTTTAAAAATAAAATTACCGAAGAACTTCAAGGGACAAATTTTTTTGACAATCTGCCTGCAGAAATTCATGATTTCACTTTTAGAAAAGTTTTTGAAGAGGATCTAGACAAATTTATTTATTTTTCTTACGAAAATATTAAAACTCATCGAGGTTTGACTGCTTATTTTCATGAAGAAACGCAGGAATATAAAGTTAAAGTAAATATCGGCTTTAATGAATTTTGTTTGACAGAGTTTTTTTCGGAAAATTTGACTGACTACTGCAAAAAAATTTCTGACAAACTTGAAAACTTTCTTGAAAATTTTTCAAAGGGGCAATCAAAATTAAATCCTCTTATGAGATCAAAAAGATTTCTTGAATGGAATTACGGCAAAAATCTTCCCGAAAATATTGCAGGCTTTGAACTTTTTATCAGTCCTAAAAATCCCGTCGAATTTACAAACGGTTCGTGCATAGTAATAAATTACAGCGATTTTGAAACCGAAAGCGACTTTACAATTTTTTACAACATTTATACAAGAGATTTTTCAACCGAATACACTGAAAAACATGTTCCGCATATAAGTTATCTTTTTGACTCGGAAAATTTAAAAGAACTTGAACAAAAATTGAGTCAAAATCTTTCTGCGGAACTTTCCAGAATCAGAAAAAATTTACAGTGATTAAAATTTTCTTGCGTTGTATAATGATGTCAAGTTGCAATTATTTTCAAAAGTGAGGTGGAATTTTGTCTGACAGAAGAATAATTGACTTGAGTGGCACTGACATTGAAGTTAGAGATGACGAGGTTCCAATTTCGCTGATTTATTTCGGAAAATTAACAGTGCGGGATTGGGAAGATTTATTTTTTGTCGCGGTAAAATGTTTATATACAGAATTTCCCGACGTAATAAATAAGCTCTGCAGTAAAGATTCCAGAAGAATTCTTTTTCTGCGGACTACTACTATAGATATGATTCACCCGCGAAGAATTGCACCGATAATTTTTTTGGAAACAAAACGCACTCCTAAAGAAATTATACAAGCCATTCTGACAATTTTTCATTTTGCGGGAATAATCAACATAAACATGAAAATTGAAGTCACAAAAGTAGGTGCGGGAGATGTAATAGACTTAGAAAAAATGTTTCCGCCCGAAATTTTAAATAAAAATCCTGTTGAAAAATTTTCTCCCGAAAAATCCCGAATCAACTTTCCAAATTTTTCGTTGGATCAAAGTATTGATGAAATGATTGCCGCTCTTGACGCAATGGAACCAAAAAAATTTTCTCCGCAGAAAAATTTTCAAAACGACAAAAAAAATGAACTTGAAGTTCCTGTTTTCGGAAGTTTGTTTTTTCATTTGAACGGAAAACGTTACGGACCTTTTGCGAATGAAAAATATCGTTATGTTGAATTGATGAAATGTCTTGCGGAATTTTTTCCTGACGAAATGTTGAAACAGGCGGGACGGCATATCAACAGCAAGCACAGACTGACTTTAATGCATGGAAAAAGTTATTTGTATTTTCGTGAACCCGTCATGCTCCCAAATGATTTATTTACCGATAAAGGTTTTTCTGACAACATTTTAATAGAGAATGAAAAATATTATTTAGAGAAATGCGGACTGAATTTTGAAACAGTAATGCGGGCATAATATATTCACTATTTTTTCATTTTGCAGTGTTAAACTTCTGCAGATTGAGGAGGTGAAATTTATGCTTGATAAAGTTATGAGATTCTTTATAACTTTAACTTTTGTAATTGCAGGCGGTGCACTTTTAAAATTGGCAAGTCCGTTTGTAGCGACGTATATTACCACAGAATTTTTTCAAGTTGACACGGGGATATTCAGGCTGACTATGGTAAATCTGCTCTGTATTGTGGCAGGTGCGGTTTTAGGAGGACTCGGCGGCTGGTTTGTATCTCCGTTTTTTATTCGCAAGCTGGGAAAATTTACAACATTTGTAGAAAAAAATCTCAGCAAAATGCCTGTCACCGATGTAGTTGCAGGTGCGATCGGTTTGGCTGTTGGACTTATAATTGCAGATTTATTGGGTAATGCGTTTGCAAGAATACCTGTCGTCGGAAATTATATCCCGATTATTTTCAGTATTGTTCTCGGTTATCTCGGAATTCATTTGACTATCAAAAAGCGTAAGGAACTCACAAAAACTTTTGATTTTATCGGACGTTTGAAAGAGGCTTTGAAAAACCGCGAAAACGAAAAGGCGGCGAATAAAAAAGAAGCTGAACCCATAAATGCTGAAGTTGAAAAAGTTGACGAGGAAATTTTGACGGAAAATGAATCTTCCGAAATTCCGAAACCGCATGGAAAAATCAGCTTGGTTAAAGTACAAGCCGACAAGAGCAAAAATTATAAATTACTCGACACAAATGTTATCATTGACGGGAGAATTGCGGATATTTGCAAGACCGGTTTTCTTGAGGGGACTTTGTTAATTCCTGTTTTTGTTTTGGAAGAACTCCAGCATATTGCGGACTCCCCTTATTCTCTGCGAAGAGTACGCGGCAGACGTGGTCTTGATGTTCTTCAGCAAATGATGGACGATGAGACTTTGAAACTTGAAGTCATGAACGTTGATTTTAATGACGTGCAGGAAGTGGACTCTAAACTTGTAAGACTTGCACAAAAAGTTGAAGGAAAAATTATTACAAACGATTTCAACTTAAATAAAGTCGCCCAACTTCGTGGCGTGGAAGTTTTGAATATTAACGATCTTTCAAACGCTGTGAAGGCTATAGTAATTCCCGGCGAAGTCATGAGAGTTCAAGTCGTTAAAGACGGAAAAGAACCCGGTCAAGGCGTTGCTTATTTGGACGACGGTACCATGATTGTCATTGAAAACGGTCATAAATATTTGAGCCGTACTATTGCAGTTGAAGTTACTTCCGCTCTTCAAACTTCGGCGGGCAGAATGATTTTTGCAAAACCGCAGTAATTGATTTTTTGAAAAATGGTTTCTGTTTAAATAAGTTTTAAGGTCTTGTAATGAAAAAATTTTTATGATATTATACATATCGAGGAGGACGGGTCTGGAATGTGCGAGGACTTTATTGATGTCTAACCTACATAAAATTTAGGGAATCTGAATTGTTTCGGCGGATGGAGAATTATTCTAGTTTATAAGTAACAGAAACCGAACTTAAGAAACCCACCTGCAATACGCAGGTTCTAGACATTGGGAGGATACGGCGTTTTGGATGCCTTTTCAAAAAAGGGAGTGCTGATACAAGTCAGCACCCTCTTTTTGGTTTAGGGACAAATTAAATTTTTTCAGGGAATTTACTGTGCGGACAACCGGCATAAATCAGCCATCTGAAAAATTCTGCACTGGCTTTTTTCAAGCCGACACAAATATTTATTCTTGGCAGTTTATAGCCTTCATGACAGTGAATTAAATTAACTCCATAATCATCGCAGTAAAGTGTACGATATTTCATGCTGTCCCACTCTCTGTCGTCGGAATCAAAAGTCGGAATTTCTTCACTGTAGAACAAAAATTTTTTTCCGTCAGAATAATGGCGGAGTTGATAAGAGTAGTCACTTCTTTTGGAAGGAAATTTTTTTATCAACTTTCCTTTTAAGCAACTCATATCGCAAAAAGTTCTGCCGTTCAACTGCCACACACAATCTTGAATACCTTCGCCCCAGTCTTTACGCCCGATTACATAGGCTTTTGAAAATTCCAAAGTTACGCCTTTACCAAAAGTCGGTTCTGTCCATGTGTAGATATTGTCCTCCACAATATCCAAAACTACGTTTTTTCCGTTCAAAATTTTTACGGGTTCATCAATCATATTTTTCACCAACTTTACAAAAATTTTGTTTAAAACGGTGAAATTATATTTTTTATTCCGTCATGCGTCAAATTTTCTTTGATTATTCATACATAAATCAGAATAAAGGTTTATAATCCCGCTTAGTTTTTGTAGGAAAATATTTTTTAAAGGATGTGTTGTTAAGTTATGCGGTTTATCCGAGTGATATTTACAGCGTTTTTTTTGATGGTTTTTTGTAGTGCGGTGACTTTTGCTGAAGGAATGCTCAGAATGGGAGATCAAGGTGCGGAGGTTGCCGAAGTTCAAGGGAGGCTTGCTTCATTAGGTTATGATGTTGTCGCTGACGGAGATTTTGGTCCCGCAACGGCAGATGCGATTAAAGATTTTCAGACATTGAACGGAATACAGGCTGACGGTCTTATCGGTCCAACAACTTATATGGCTCTTCTCGGTAAAGATATGCCCGATATCAGTCGCGGTTCAAGCTATATCAGTCGCAGAATTATTTCAACTTCAATGCAGTACATGGGTGTGCCGTATGTTTTCGGCGGAACAAGTCCCATTTACGGTTTTGACTGCTCAGGTTATGTTCAATATGTTTTTGCACAGGCGGGAATCAGCCTTCCAAGAACAGCTGACGCACAATTTGAAGTCGGTACGCCAATTTCAACTACAGACCTTTTGCCCGGCGATGCAGTTTTCTTCACAACTTATACTTATGGAGCCTCGCATGTAGGAATTTATATCGGTGACGGTAACTTTATTCATGCAAGTTCAAGTCGCGGAGTCACCATTTCTTCATTGTCTTCATCTTATTACAGCACTCATTATATCGGAGCTCGCAGAATGCTCTAACGAGGTTTCAAAAAAATTTGATGATGTAAAAAAAATTCTATTGAAAAGACCTTCGCACAATTTTTCGGCGAGGGTCTTTTTCATGAAAAAAATTTTTATACGGAGATGACATTTATGAAAAAAATTCGTACACGTTTTGCACCAAGTCCGACAGGCTATATGCATATCGGAAATTTAAGAACTGCTCTTTATGCTTATCTTTTTGCAAAATCTCAAGGCGGAGATTTTATTTTGAGAATCGAGGACACAGATCGTGCCCGTTATGTTGAAGATGCTGTTGAATTTATCGAAAAAACTTTGGCGGCTGCTAAAATTATTCCCGATGAAGGTCCTCATCAAGGCGGAAATTTTGCACCGTATGTTCAAAGCGAACGCATGGAAACTTACAAAAAATACGCTGAACAACTTGTTAAAGAAGGTCATGCATATTACGAAGAATCCGAAAACGGAGTTGCCATTCGTCAAAAAATGCCTGAAACCGGTGAAACAACTTTTTTTGATGTTCTGCACGGAAATATCACTATCGCAAATTCCGAACTTGAAGATCAAATTTTGCTGAAGAGTGACGGACTGCCGACTTATAATTTTGCGAACGTTATCGACGATCATTTAATGGAAATTTCTCATATAATTCGCGGCACTGAATTTATAACTTCAACGCCGAAACATGTTTTGCTTTATCAATATTTCGGCTGGGAAATTCCAACTTTTATTCATCTTGCTCCCGTCATGGGAAAATCTGACGACGGAACAATTTCAAAACTCAGCAAGCGTCATGGTGCAACAAGTTTTAACGATTTAATTGACATGGGATATTTGCCTGAAGCTATTACAAATTATGTTGCCCTGCTCGGTTGGAATCCGAAATCTAATCAAGAAATTTTTTCCATGCAGGAACTTATTGAAAAATTCAGTCTGGAAGGTTTGAGCAAATCGCCCGCAGTTTTCGATTATGATAAACTTGACTGGATGAGCGGAGAATATTTTAAGGTCATGAGCGACGAAGATTTTGCAAAAGCCGCCGAAAAATATTTTGCTGAAATTCCCGACGACAAGAAAATTTATCTTGCAAGTTTGATTAAAACTCGCGTTTCAAAACTTTCTGAAATTCCCGACATGATAAAATTTTTGTCGGTTCTGCCTGATTTTGACATTGAACTTTTCACGAACAAAAGAAATAAAATTACTCCCGAAAAATCCGCAGAAATTATTTCTCCCGCGATTGAAATTTTGGAAAATATTTCTGTCTGGACTTTTGAAAATCTTCATGAAAAAATTTCTGCGTTTATCGAAAAATCCGGACAAAAAACAGGTACGATTATGTGGCCCTTAAGAATTGCACTTGCCATGCAAAAAGTTACTCCCGGCGGAGTGACAGAAATTTTATATCTTCTCGGAAAAGAAAAATCTGTTGAACGTTTAAAATTTTCGCTGGAAAAATTAAGCTAAAAAAATCTTTTCTGTAAAAAAATCCCGGCAATGTTGTCGGGATAATTTTTTAAACGGCAGAAAAGTTTCTAATAAAAATTTAAATTTCTTAAAATATCATGACGAAAAATTTTGAAAGGAATGTACAGTGATGATTTTAAAAAAATTTACAGCCGTTCTTCTGGCGGTTTTTTTTGTATCTGAATTATTTTTTGTTTCGCAGACTTCAGCAGAACGCCCAAAACCTTCTTCAGCAGTTTCTTATACTGCTCCGATTTCTCTTTATTGGCTGGCAAAAGCGGGAGTCCCTGAGGCGATAGAATATCTGCAATATATTAACGCAGAAAGTATTTTGAAACCTGAAAACATTTCGCAATATGAACGCGTCGAAAGAATCAACAAAATTTATAATGAAATTCGTTATTCGTCGCTGAATAATTTTATTGAATCGGAAAATTATAAAAATGTTTTAGATTTGGGTTGCGGTGTTTCTCCGCGTTGTTTGTATACTGCAAAAAAAGAAATAAATTATACCGGTACTGACTTGAAAGACGTTGTAAATGTTTTAAATGTTTATGCTCCGAATTTTTTGAAAGATGACATGAAAAAATACGTCCGCTTTGTGACTGCCGATGCGTCAAACCGCAATGAGATGATTAATTCTGCTAAAGAATTTAACGGAAAAATTTGTATCGTTGAGGAAGATTTATTAATGTATCTTTCACGAGATAAACAAAAAGCAATGTTGAAAAATATCCGCGACATTTTGAAAAAAAATGGAGGTTGCTTTGTGACTTCTGATTTTGTTGCGGGAGAAATTTTTATGTCAATCGCAAAAAATATTTACGGCGATGAGGACGCATTAACTTTGGCAAAAGAAACTCAAAAAATTTACGAAGATATTTCTGAAATGTTTTTCAACGAAACCATGTTTAAAAGCAAAGAAGAGGCTGTAAAATTTATTGAAGATGCGGGATTAAAAATTGAAATGCGTCCTATTTTCAGCGGCACTCCGAATATAAGAAGTATCAGAGATTTAAATAACCGCGACATTGAAAATATAAACGCAATGACACAGCAAAAACTTTTGTGGATTATCACAGTTGACGATAAAAAATAATTTTCGTTAAAATTCGGGAGTGTTAGCGATGAGAAAATTTTTAAAAATATTTTTTTTAGTCGGCTTTATCGTTGCGGGAATTTTTAATTTTGCTGAAGCTGAAGAAGTCACTGTTGAAGGTGTCGGAACAGATCGGGAAAGTGCTTTAAGAGATGCCCGCCGTGTTGCAGTCGAACAAGTTGTCGGAACTTTTGTAGATTCCAGAACTTTGACAAATAATTTTAAAATCGAACTGGACAAAGTTTATTTGAACAGCAAAGGCTTTGTCGGAAAAGTAAATGTTTTGAGTGAAGGAATGGCAAACGGTTTTTATAAAGTTCGTGCAGTGATAAATGTTGACAAAAATCCGAGTGCCGAAATTCTTCAACAAGTTCAGGCTGTCATGGCTTTGAACGATCCAAGAATTGCGGTGGCAGTTTTCAAGGGAAATTCTGCAACTCATGAAGATGCTATTGAGTCGGCGATTATTGATAAACTTATTTCATTAAATTTTACTCACATGATTGATCCGAATATTGTAGCGGGCTTACAAAATGCTCAAATGCAGGAAAGTCTTTACAACGGCAGACCGATTAGCGGAGTCGGTTCAAGTTTCGGAGCAGATTTTATTGTTTTGGGAAGATGTCATACAGTTTCTTCAGGCGGTGTAAAAATTCCTGATTTCAAGGGCGGTTACATTGAAACAGGATTAAACGTGGGAAAAACTGAACTGACTGCAAAAATAATTCGTATTGATACGGGCGATATTTTGGAAACTTTCAGTATTGAAGTTGCGGGACTCAGTGACAATAACAGTGCTGCCGAACGTGAAGCGTTAAAAAATATGGCTGGTCAAGCCGCCTCAAAAGTTGAAGAAAAATTTCGGCGTATCGGTGCAAGGAGCAGTAGAGGCATACAGATAACAGCACTTTCCAACGATTATAATAAAGTTCAGTCTTTGGCGAATGATTTACGCGGACTTTCAGGAGTTCAAAGCGTTTATGTTCGCGAGCATAGAAACGGAAAAGCCATTATCGATGTTGATACAGATCAAGACGTTGACAGTTTAATTTTATTACTTCGCAACAGGAGCAGTTTAAATTTCGTAATTGAATCAACGGGCGGCAGCAGTGCCACACTCAGAATTTGATAAGGAGCGGGAAAAATGTTTCTGAAAAAAATTTTAGGAATTTTTTGTTTGCTGACATTTTTATTTTTGCCGTTGAATTGTTCAGCCGCAAAACCTTCAGTGGCGGTTATTCCTTTCAGCGATCAAAGCCCGCGTCATGGTATTGTGAATGATAATATCATGAGTATTATTCGAGAATGTGTGGAAACTGATGTAGTACAAACCGGAAAATTCAGACCGCTTACAAGAACTGAAATTCAAAAGCTGATTGACGAAATAAAATTTGATCAAAGCGGACTTGTAGACCCTTCCACTGCCGCAAAATACGGAAAAATGATAGGAGCCCAGTATCTTATAATCGGTACGGTTACGGGACTAGGCATGCAAAAAGTCAATCAGTATGTGGCACATTTATCACTTCGCATGATTGAAGTAGAAACTGCTGAAATTATTTTTGCAGGACGCGGGACAGGTCAATCCAAAATCAGTACTTTTGACGCACTCCAAATTGCAACTGAAGATGCTCTGCACGGTCAACGCGGAATAATTACTATGTTAAACGGCGGAAAATAATTCTTTTTTTTGAAAAGTTCCCTTCGTCAAAATTCGGCGGGAATTTTTTATTTTCTAAAAATTTTTTAACTGAAAAGATTGAATTTGTAGAAAATTTTTTCTGCTGTGTTATAATAGCGGAAAATTTTTTTATTTTGAGGAGCGATTGCATGAACATTAACGATAAAATTCACGGTTTTGAACTTAAGAAAATTTCTGACGTTGCTGAAGTCAGTGCAAAAACTTTTGAGTTTGAACACATTAAAACCGGTGCGAAACTTTTTTACATTGCGGCAGACGATGACAACAAAGTTTTTTATATTGCCTTCCGTACTCCGCCAAAAGATGATACAGGCGTTGCTCATATCGTCGAACATTCTACACTTTGCGGCAGTAAAAAATATCCGCTGAAAGAACCGTTTGTCGAACTCGTCAAAGGTTCGCTGAATACTTTTTTGAATGCGATGACTTATCCCGATAAAACTGTTTATCCCGTTGCAAGTCGTAACGAAAAAGATTTCAGAAATTTGCAAGACGTTTATCTTGACGCAGTTTTTTATCCCGCCATGCAAAATACTCCTGAAATTTTAATGCAGGAAGGCTGGCATTTTGAAATTGAAAATTCTGACGCTCCTTTGACTTACAGCGGAGTTGTTTACAACGAAATGAAAGGTGCGTTGAGTTCTCCTGATGATATTCTTGCAAGAAAATCTATGCACGAACTTTTCCCGCAGACTTGTTATCAATATGAATCCGGTGGCGATCCTGAAGCAATTCCGAATTTGACGCAGGAAGATTTTATAAATTTCCATAAAAAATTTTATCACCCGTCGAACTCTTATATTTATCTGTACGGTGATTTAAATTTGGAAGAGCAGTTAAAATATTTGGACGAAGAATATTTGTCGAAGTTTGAAAAAATTTCTGTTGATTCTGAAATAAAACTTCAGCCGCAATTTAACGAGATGAAAAAAATTTCTGATGTTTATCCGATTGGCGAAGAAGAATCTGACGAAGAAAAAACTTTCTTGTCATTAAATCTTTTGACGGGAAATTTTTCAGACTCAACTGACCTGCTCGGCTTGGATATTTTGAATCACGCACTTTTTGTAAGTCCTGCCGCTCCGATTAAAAAAATTTTGATTGATTCAAGACTCGGAAAAGACGTTGACAGCGGAATTGAAGGAGATTTAATTCAACCCGCATTTAATATCACGCTGAACGGCTCCGAAAAAGAACACGCAGAAAAATTTTATAATCTTGTCATGGACGCTATGAAAAATCTTGCGGAAAACGGAATTGATAAAACACTTCTGCAAGCGTCAATAAATGTCAATGAATTTAGACTTCGTGAGGCTGATTTTGGATTTTATCCGAAAGGTTTAATTTACGGCTTGAGAATTTTGCGGACTTGGCTTTATGACGGCGACGCAAACATTTATCTGCGTTATGAAGATGATTTGAAAAAAATTAAAGACGGCTTGAACGAAAATTATTTTGAAAATCTCTTGAAAAAATATTTTATCGACAATCCGCACAAAGTTTTAATTACTCTTTCGCCCGATAAAAATTTTGCAAAAATCCGCGACGAAGAACAAGAAAAAAAACTTGCCGAAATAAAATCTAAAATGACGGCGGAAGAAATTGAAAAAGTTATCGAAACGACGGAAAAACTAAAAATCCGCCAGCAAACTCCCGAAACTCCTGAGGCTCTCGAATCAATTCCGCTTTTGAAACTTTCCGACATCAAGAAAGAACCTGAAAAACTTCCTTTAAAATTCCGCGACCTTGACGGCACAAGAATTTTGGACAGCTGTATTGACACGCACAGAATAATTTATTTGATTTTCTATTTCGACGCGTCAAAAGTTCCGCAGAAAAAATATTTTCAAGCGTTGTTGTTGAATTCTCTGCTCGGACGAATTGACACGAAAAAACATTCTTATGAAGATTTAGCCAACCTCGTGAATTTAAATATCGGCGGTTTTGCAAATATGATTCACGCCGATTCTAAAAATAATGAGCCGAAATCTTTCATGCCGACTTTGAAAATTTATGCGAAGTGTCTTGAATCAAAAATTTCTGATATGAGCGAAATTTTATCGGAAATTTTTACGGAAACAATTTTCACGAACAAAAAGCGAATCCGCGAAATTATTGAAGAGGATCAAATCGGAATTGAATTGAATCTGCAGTCAATGGCTCCGACGATTATTTCTTCAAGAGTTGCCGCGTATCAATCGACGGCAGGAGCATACAACGACGCACAAATTTTACCGTACAATGAATTTTTAAAAGACCTGCTGAAAAATTTTGACGAAAAATTTGACGAACTTGTTGAAGATTTGCAGGACGTTTACAACCGCCTTTTAAATCGAAACGGCTTGACAATCAGCGTAACTTGTCCCGACGAACTTTACAAGAAATTTATTCCCGATCTTTCAAAACTTTTGAAAAATCTGCCCGTTGATGAATATGAAAAAGTTACTTATGATTTCCCGTTGACTGCGAAAAATGAAGGGCTTTATTCTCAAAGTCGCGTGCAGTATGTCGGCAAAGGAGCAAACTTTTTAGATCTCGGCTTTGAATATTTGGGCGAATTGAATGTTCTGGAAACAATTCTGCGTTATGAATATTTCTGGACAAAAATCAGAGTACAGGGCGGGGCTTACGGTGCGTTTGTAAATTTCAATCGTAACGGCTCAATGTTCTTCGGCTCGTACAGAGATCCGAACTTAAAAGAAACGCTGGAAATTTTTGACAATACTGCCGACTTTTTGAAAAATTTTGACGTGTCAGATCGTGAAATGGATAAATACATTATCGGAACTGTCAGCAAAATTGACAAACCTTTAACGCCGTCTTTAAAGGGTCAACTTGCCGCAGAATTTTGCCTGAAAAATATCACTTACGACGACAGACAAAAATCCCGCAACGAAATTTTAAAAACTCGTCAAAAAAATATTCGCGAACTTGAAAATATTGTTTCTGCCTGCATGAAAGAAAATAATATCTGTGTTTTCGGCAACGAAGAAACTATCAAGGAAAATGAAAAACTTTTCGGAAGTATCAAACCTGCTGTATAAGGAAAAAATTTTGGATTTTATTAAAAATCTTCTCGTCAAAAATGTTGATGACGATTAGTTAAAAAAATTTCAAGCGGCTTATGAACGTTTAACAGAAAATTTTGCGGAATTAAAAGGAACCGAAAAAAGTTGCAAGGGCGATGTTGGAAAAATATAACTCCTGCAGAATTTTACAGTAATTTTAACAAATAATTTTTTTGGAGGACTGACATGAAAAAAACTATTTTTACAGGGGCCGGCGTAGCAATTATTACGCCTTTTGATGATGAGGGAAAAATAAATTTTTCTGAACTCGGCAGAATTATTGACGATCAAATTGCAAACGAAACTGACGCAATAATTATCACGGGAACAACCGGAGAATCTGCGACGATGAATGACGAGGAACACAAAGCCGCCATTAAATTTGCCGTCGAACATACAAATAAAAGAATTCCTGTCGTTGCGGGAACCGGTTCAAATGATACGGCTTATGCAGTTCAGCTTTCGCAGTATGCTGAAAAAGTCGGAGCTGATGCTTTACTTGTCGTCACTCCCTACTACAACAAATGCACTCAAAACGGTTTAGTTGCTCATTACAATAAGATTGCGGACAGCGTAAATATTCCGATTATTGTTTATAATGTTCCTTCAAGAACGGGAGTTGGAATTAAGCCTGAAACTTATTTGAAACTTTCCAAGCATGAAAATATTGTTGCGGTGAAAGAGGCTAACGGAGATTTGTCTGCAATTTTGAAAACAAGAAAACTTTGTGGCGATGATCTTACAATTTATTCCGGAAATGATGACCAAATTATTCCGATTCTTTCAATCGGTGGCAAGGGTGTCATTTCTGTTTTGTCAAATGTTGCTCCAAAAGACACTCACAAAATTTGTCAGCTTTATTTTGACGGAAAAATTGACGAGGCGGCAAAACTTCAAATTGATTACAGCGATTTAATCGACGCTCTTTTCTGTGAAGTAAATCCAATTCCCGTTAAAACTGCGATGAATTTAATGGGCTGGAATGCCGGAAAACTTCGCATGCCACTCAGCGAAATGGAAGAAAAAACTTTAAATCAACTGAAAACTGCTTTAAAAAATCATGATTTAATAAAATAATTTTACAGGAGGATTTTTTTCATGAAGAAGTATGTTGCAGAATTTATCGGCACTATGGTGCTGGTTGTTCTGGGCTGTGGAACTGCTATGCTTGTCGGCTGTGACGCGGTAAACGGCAGCGGTTATATTTTGACGGCGTTTGCTTTTGGTTTGTCGATTGTGGCAATGGCTTATTCAATCGGAAATATTTCAGGCTGTCACATCAATCCCGCTGTTTCATTGGGAGTTTATTTAACCGGCAAAATGTCCAACAAAGATTTTGCTTACTACATTATTGCTCAATGTTTCGGAGCGTTAGTCGGTGCGGCTTTATTGTCTACGATTTTCACGGCTGGAAATGTCACTGACATGACGGGCGGACTTGGAACAAACGGACTTGCTGGAGTTCATGGAAGTGCTGTCGCGGGAATTTTAGTCGAAACAGTTTTGACTTTTATTTTCGTGATAAATATTTTGGGAGTAACTTCTCCTAAATTTAATCATGGATCCTTCGGCGGTCTGATTATAGGTTTAACTTTAGTCGGAGTTCACATTTTGGGAATCGGATTAACAGGAACTTCCGTAAATCCCGCGAGAAGTTTTGGTCCGGCGGTTGTTTTGGCTTACAGCGGCAACGGTATGGCTTTGGAAAGTTTACCTGTTTTTATTTTTGGACCTTTGTTCGGTGCGGCACTTGCAGCATTTGTTTATAGAGCATTGGAAGATTAATTTGGAGGTTATGAGATGAAAAAAATTTTTAGTGTACTTCTGCTCATGTCGATGATTCTAATTTCTTCGTCGGCGTTTGCGGCTTTTAATGAAACAATCCCTGAAGATTCTTCAATTTCGTCAGTAAAAAGATTGGCGGTAGCTTTTCCAAGACATTATAAAACTATGGACACAGAACCGACTGCAGAAGAATTGGCTGAAGTTATGTTTTATGCCAGCAAAGTCGCCCGCTGTTATGTAATTTCTTATGACGAAATAGCCTCCGCTATAAAAAAAGATACGGGAGTTGATATAAAAGTTCTTGATGTCAATAAGGCGGAAGAAGTTTTTGAAAAGAACGTCGGAAAATATGCTGATGCTTATGTTGCAGTTACCACCGCAACCAACAGCAAAAAAGTTCAATTTTTCTTTGACGTGAAAAAACCTGACGGCGAATTGGTTTATTCTTTCACAAGTCAAAATGCTATGTACGGCAGAGAATTAAAAGGTTATAGAAAATCTTGCGAAGATTTTTATAAACAATTTGACATGGCTGCCGAGAAAAAAATAAAAGCGGAAGAAAAAGAAGCCAAAAAGAAAAAATAATTTTTGATGAAAGTTTCTTAAGCCTCCTTGTTAAAACTGCGGGGAGGTTTTTTAACTACTGAGATTAAGGTTTGATATGAAAAAAATATTTTTTATAATTTCGGTTGTCATTTTAATTTTAGTCGGTGCGGGATATTTTGCCGGAAATTATTTTGTAGACTTTGCACTAAAAAGAAATATTGAAACCGGTTCTCCACCTCCCGCAACTAAAAATATTGCAGATCCTTCTATAAAAGTTCCGCCTGAACCGAATTTTAAAAAAGAAATTTGGGAAATAACTTCTGCAGATAATTTGAAACTTCACGCAAGTTATTTTTCTCCGACAGAAGAAAGTCATCGCTGGGCTGTTTTGGTTCACGGTTATGGCAGGGATCAAAGATTTGCTTTTGATTACGCTGAAGAATATTTGAAAGACGGCTGGAATGTTTTAACGCCCGATTTGAGAGCGGCAGGAACGAGCGAAGGAATTTATATAACGATGGGAACTTTTGAAAGTCAGGATATTATTTTGTGGGCTGAAAAAATTATTGAACGCGACCCTCAAGCAAAAATTATTTTTCATGGAGTTTCTATGGGAGCGGCGACTGTTTTGATGGCTGCCGCACTTGAACCGAAAAATTTATGTGCCGTTGTTGAGGATTGCGGATATACAAACGCCTATGAAATGTTTTCTGCTCAGCTGGAAAAAATCTTTAATGTTCCTGCCGCTCCGATTATGCCCGCCGTTGATATTGTCTGCAAAATAAAAACCGGTGCAAAAGTTTCTGATGCCGCTCCTATTAAGTCAATAGAAAAAATAAACGTTCCAATATTTTTTATACACGGTGATTCTGATAAACTTGTTCCTTATAAAATGGCGGAAGAACTTTTTGACAAGTCGAATGCTCCGGTAAAAGAATTTTGGAAAGTTGAAGGTGCGGGACATGCTGACGCAAAATCTCAAGACCCGCAAAAATATTTTGAAAAAGTTTTTAATTTTGTTGACACTTATGCAAAATCAAAATAAAAAATTATTTTAAAGGATTGATGAAAAATGTTGAATTTCAAAAATTTATTTGCAGGTATTTTTTTCAGTCTGATACTTTTCTGCAACTTTTCGGCTAGTGCTTCGGATTATGACGAAGAAAGACAGGTTTTTGAGTTAGTAAATCAAGCACGTTCTGAACATGGTCTGCCGCCGTTTTCATGGAATCGAAATTCAAATTTGCAAAGAGCCGCAGAAATCAGAGCAAGGGAAATTGCAGAATATTTTTCTCATAACAGAACTGACGGTTCAAGTTATATGACGGCTTTGAATCAATGCGGAGTAAATTACACAGAGTGCGGAGAAAATATTGCAGTCGGTTTTAATCTTGCAGGAAGATTTGTTTTTGCTCGTTGGATGAACTCGCAAAATCAATCTGATGTCATTCTCAGCCCGATTTTCAGAGAAACCGCCATTGCATCTTTCCGTTCAGATATGGACGTATATTGGGTTCAACTTTTTATCAGATAAAATTTGAAAGACGGTTTTAATAAAAAATTTTATGACAGAATTAGAATTTGCAAAAAAAATTGACGAACTCGGCGGGACGGCTTATTTGGTCGGCGGTGCTGTTCGCGATAAATTTCGCAATGTGAAAGCCCATGACAAAGATTATTGTATCTGCGGACTTGATGAAAAAATTTTTTCCGAAAATTTTCCTAAGGCTGAAAAATTTGGAAAATCTTTTCCCGTTTATTCCGTTAAGATTGACGGAAAACTTTCTGAAGTTGCATTTGCCCGCACTGAAAGAAAAGTCGGCGAAGGCTATCGCGGTTTCAGCGTGAACTTTGATAAAAATGTTACGATTGAGGAAGATTTATTTCGACGCGATACAACCATAAACGCGATGGCAATAAAAATTTTGACGGGAGAAATTATTGATCCTTTCGGCGGAAAAAAAGATATTGAGCAAAAGAAAATTCGTGCAGTATCGGAACATTTCACGGAAGACCCTGTAAGAGCATTGAGAGCGGCTCGACAATCTGCACAATTTAATTTTGAAATCACGTCGGAAACTTTGACAGCCATGAATTTTTGTGCGGAAGAACTTTCTAAAGAACCAGGCGAAAGAATTTTTGCGGAACTTGAAAACGCTTTGAAAACTGATAAGCCGTCAATTTTTTTCAGAAGTTTGGATAAAGCGAATTTGTTGAAAATAATTTTTCCTGAAATTTATCAACTTAAAGGAAAAATTCAGCCCGTATTTTTTCACCCTGAAGGAGATGCCTACGAACATTCTTTAAAAATTCTTGACGAAGTTTCAAGCGTAAATAAAAAAACTGTCGTGAGATTTGCCGCACTTGTTCACGACATCGGCAAGGGAATTACTCCGACTGACATGCTCCCTCATCATTATCAGCATGAAAGACGCGGCTTGAAAGTTTTTGAAAAAATGACAAAAAAAATTCCCCTGCCTAACGACTGGAAAAAAACTGCGGAATTTGTTATCAGTGAACATATGCGGGCTCCTGTTTTGGCAAAGCCGGGAAAAATTGTTGAGTTGTTGTTAAAAATTCACAAGTCAAAAATTTCTGTTGAAGATTTTAACGACATCATCAGAGCAGATCACAACGGACTGCCGAATTATTTGGAGCGTGCAGAATTTTTTATAACGGAAATGCTAAAAGTCAGCGGAAAAAATGCTCCGCCCGAATTGAAAGGCACAGAAATCGGAAATTGGATTTTTCAAGAACAAATTAAAATTTTCAATATGAAAAAAATTTGTAAAAAATAATTTTGACGTTAATAAGTAATCTGTTCCAAAACTTTTTTAAATTCTTCCATATCAACGCGAGTATTAAAACAAGGACCATTCGGACGAATATTTAAAACTCCGACAGCGGGCAGAGGATAAACATCTTGTATTCCGCTCATCAAATCACGTTCACAGGCAATCGCCAAAACTGCCTGCGGACGATTTTTTTTGACAATCTGCCTTGCCAAAGTTCCTCCAGTCGCCACAAAAAAAATAAATCCCATTTCTTCAGAAAGTTTCATCAAGTCGCCGATATTACAGCCTCCGCAACGTTTGCAATTATTTGGGTCGCGTGTAATTTTATGCGGACAACTTGCAAGTTGCAAACAGTGCGGAGTAATGACAAGCAATTTATTTGCAGGAACTTTTATTTTGCTTTTCATGAAAATTAAATTACTTACCGCAATAAATGATGCTTCAAGTTGTCTGCGTTTTATTCCGAAAATTTTCCCGATTCTTACTGCAAACGGAAATAAAAATTTTATTATTGTAAAGCTGTAACGATGAAATAATTTTAAAGTCGGCAGACCTTTTACGGCAAAAATCATGTTGCAGATCGTGCCGAATGAAAAAGTTGATATGAAAATCAAAAATGCTCCGACGATTGCGGGAAGGTATTCAGAAATATTTTCAAGTCCGAGATAAGAAATTTTCCAAACGCCATAAAGTCCGAGTGCAATTAAAAATTCTGTTATCAATAAAAGCCCGAGAAATAATCTTTTTTTGGGACGAAGTGCCACCAGTGTGTTTAGCAAAATTTTCACTTCCTAAAAAATTTTGGCAAATTATATCACTGAAAAAATTTTTCTGCAAAAATAAAAGGCGGTAGCCCGCCTTATTTTTTGTATTATTTAAAAAATATTAATCGTAAAAAGTTTCCTCTTCCTGTTCTGTGCGGATAATTTCTCCGTCGTCAGTAACTTTCCAAATTTCGTTTGCATGTGCAGAATTTTTCAAAACCTGCTCAACATTTTTGCTGTCACTGTTGAAATAAAAATTTTCAGCCTCTTCACGAGTTAAACCGCCCTGAATTTTTCTTGAAATTAAACGACCTTTCAAAAATTCGGGTTCAGCCTCAATAAAAACTGTGTAATCTGCAAGAACGCGAATATTTGTCCAATGCGGGTCTTTCAACAAAAGATAATTTCCCTCAATCAAAATAATATCGTCCTCAACGCTCAAAACATTATGAACGACATCATGAATTTTTCTGTCATAAATATTCCAGTCCGTACCTTCCTGACGAACTTCACGAATTTTTTCTTGAAGGGAATCAACGTCAAAAGTTTGCGGAGCACCTTTAATATCATTCAAAAAAATTTCTTTGCCGTCAATTTCAACTTTATTTCTTTTGAGATATTCCGAAGTATTATGAAAACCGTCCATACCCAACGCCCTTATCGGCGTTAAATTTTTTTCTTCACGGCTGATTTTTTCAAGAAACTGAGCGGCAGAAGTTTTTCCTGCGGCAGGAGGAGCGGCAATATAAGCGACAATTTTTCTGTCCATAGTTGCATGAAGTCCCGAAAGTTTTTTCAAGAAAGGTTTAAAAACTTCCTCGACGGTTTCAACAGAAAATTTTATATCCTGTGTCAATCCGTTAATTTCTGTCGTGTAAGTTATAAAATTTTTTTCCGACATAAAATTTTCACCCCAAAATTTTTATTCGACTGTTACAGATTTTGCCAAATTTCTCGGCTTGTCAACGTCACAACCTCTTGTAATTGCCGCATAATATGCAAGAAGTTGAAGAGGAACAACGGCAAGCAACGGAATCAAAAGTTCATCAGTATTGGGAACAAAAATTACATGATCCAAATATTTTTCAAGTTCGGTATCACCTTCCGCCGCAATTCCGATAACAACAGCGTCACGGGCTTTAACTTCCTTAATATTCGACAAAGTTTTTTCGTAAACAGATTTTTGAGTTGCAAGAGCAATTACGGGAACTCCTTCGACAATCAAAGCCAAAGTTCCATGCTTTAATTCTCCAGACGCATAAGCCTCCGCATGTATGTAGGAAATTTCTTTGAGTTTCAAAGCTCCTTCAAGTGCAACATCATAATCAAGACTTCTGCCGATATAAAAAACATCTTCATTAAATCCGTATTGACGGGCAAAAGTTTTTATCGGGTCAACGTCCGAAAGAGTTTCTGAAATTTGTGCGGGAATTTTTTTCAGCAGGTCGATCAATTCTTTTGTGCGTTCCGGAGAAATTGTTTTTCCGATTTCCGCCATGTACAAAGCCAGCATAAACATTAAAATTAATTGTGTTGTGTATGCTTTAGTTGATGCGACGGCAATTTCAGGACCTGCCCAAGTATGAATAACAAATTCAGCTTCACGAGCGATTGACGAGCCGACAACATTTGTGACTGCCAAAGTTTTTGCTCCGAGTCTTTTTGATTCTTTGAGAGCGGCGAGAGTGTCAGAAGTTTCGCCCGACTGTGAAATAACAATTACTAAAGTATTTTCGTCAACGATGGGATCTCTGTAACGGTATTCGCTTGCCAAATCGACTTCAACAAGTTTTCTTGCAAGTTTTTCAATATAAAATTTTCCGACAAGTCCCGCATGATAAGCAGTTCCGCAGGCAACAATATAAATTTTGTTAATGTCGTCAAGAAATTTTTTGTCCCAGTTCAATTCTTCCAAAATAACCGCAGAATCATCTTTCAAAATTCTTTTACTCATGGTATCGCGGACGGCTTTGGGCTGTTCGTTAATTTCTTTCAGCATGAAATGTTCGTAGCCGCCTTTTTCTGCCGCCTCCGCATTCCAGCTGACATGGAAAATTTTCTTTCCGACAGGTTCGCCTTTACGATTAAAAATTTTTACTGAATCTTTTTTGACAACGGCAATTTCTCCGTCGTTCAAAATATAAGTGTCGCGGGTTTTGGAAATTATCGCGGGAATATCAGACGCAATAAAATTTTCTCCCTTGCCCAGACCGACAACAAGCGGGTTATCTTGTTTCGCACAAATTAAGGTGTCAGGATTATCTTTCGACATGAAAACTAAACTGTAAGAGCCTTCAATTTTATTTAAAACTTTCTGCACGGACTCCAAAAAATTTCCGTTGTAAAGTTCTTCCAAAAGATGCGGGACAACTTCAGTATCAGTTTCAGAAATAAATTTATGACCGCGAGAAATTAAATCTTCTTTGAGCGCCATATAATTTTCAATAATTCCGTTATGAACGACAACAAATTTTCCGCTGCAGTCCGTGTGCGGGTGAGCGTTTGAATCAGACGGACGACCATGAGTTGCCCAGCGAGTATGACCGATTCCGATATTTCCTTCGGGTTCACGATTTTTTAATTTTTCTTTGAGTGCGTCGAGTCTGCCGACAGCTTTTTCCACAAAAATATTTAAGCCGCAATTTACGGCAATTCCAGCAGAGTCATAACCGCGATATTCTAATTTAGTCAAACCTTCAATCAAAAATTCTACAGCTTTTTTATCTCCAATGTAACCGACGATTCCACACATAAAAAAATCACCTCTTATTATTTTACTAAAGTCTATCAGAAAAAAAAAAGTACTGCAAATTTTTTCTGCAGTACAGAATTTTTTTACAATTCGTGACCCATTTTAATTTTTTTGACAGTCAAATATTTTTTGTCGAATTTTGTAGGAGCAACGACGATTGGAACTCTTTCAGTTATCGTTAAGCCGTGTCCTTCAAGTCCTGCACGTTTTGCAGGATTATTTGTCAAAAGTCTGATTGAAGTCAATCCCAAGTCGGATAAAATTTGGGCTCCAATTCCGTAATCCCTTAAGTCAGGTTTAAAGCCTAACAAAATATTTGCTTCAACTGTGTCTTTTCCGTCGTCCTGCAGAGCATAAGCACGCATTTTATTTGCAAGACCTATTCCTCGACCTTCCTGCCGCATATAAAGTAAAACGCCTTCGCCTTCTTGTTCAATTCTTTTCAAAGCTGTCGCAAGTTGATCTCCGCAGTCACAACGAAGAGAACCCAACGCATCACCCGTCAAACATTCCGAATGAACACGAACTAAAACATTTTTCTTGCCCGCGACTTCTCCTTTGACAAGTGCAAGATGACATTTTCCGTCAATGGTGCTTTCATATGCGTTAATTCTGAAATGACCGTATTTACTCGGAAAATCCACGTCAGCAATTTTTTTAACAAGTTTTTCGGTTCTGTTTCTGTATTCGATTAAAGACTGAACAGAAATAATATTTAATCCATGCTGTTCAGCGAAAATTTTCAATTTTTCCGTACGCATCATATGTCCGTCATCGTCCATAATTTCACAGCATAAACCCGCAGGAAAAAATCCCGCCAATTTTGCCAAATCCGTAGTCGTTTCAGTATGACCTGCACGGCGTAAAACTCCGCCTTCAACACTCCGCAAAGGAAAAACATGTCCCGGTCTTCTGAAACTCGACGGCTTTGCATCTTTATCCAGCAAAAGTTTTATAGTGCGACAACGTTCATAAGCTGAAATTCCTGTTTCCGTATCAAAAGCATCAATCGAAACAGTAAAAGCCGTTTCATGATTATCGGTATTATTCATGACCATTTGAGTTATTTGGAGTTCGTCAAGTCTTTCACCGATAATCGGCGTGCAGATTAAACCTTTAGCATGAGTCGCCATAAAATTTATAATTTCCGGCGTGACAGTTTCAGCAGCACAGATTAAATCGCCTTCGTTTTCTCTGTCCTCGTCGTCAACAACCACAATCATTTTGCCGTTTTTAATATCTTGTATTGCTTGCTCAACTGTTGCAAACTCGCTCATAAAAATTTCTCCCTTTAAAATTTTTCTTTATGATTGAACTTTTTTCAAAATAAAATCTGTGAGAATATCAGCCGTCGCAGGTTCAATATCATCAGGAACACTTTGCCCAGTCGTGATATAAGAAAGAGCAAGTTTTTGATTTCTTAAAAGATTTACAACCATTCCAAGACTGCCAGTTTCGTCGATTTTTGTGAGAATAAGCCTTTCAGGATTTACGACGGAAAATTTATTCATGATTTCTCTTGCGTCAGTGAGTTTTGTAGTTGCACTGATTACAAGATGTTTTTCGATTCGCGGATTGACATTCAAAAATTCTTCAAGTTCCCGCATTTGATATTCATTTTTTTGACTTCTTCCCGCAGTGTCAATCAAAATAAGTTCTTTATGTTTGTGGCGTTCAATAGCTGCGTTTAATTCTGCAGGATTGTAAACAATTTCCAGTGGCAAGCCCAAAATATCGGAATAAGTTTTCAGCTGATCCACTGCGGAAATTCTGTAAGTGTCGGCAGTTATCAAAGCGGCGTTTACTCCGTTTTCCAAAACAAATTTCGCGGCGATTTTTGCAAGCGTTGTAGTTTTTCCGACTCCCGTAGTTCCCAAAAGTGCAACCAATCGAACTCCATGACGATTTAATTTTACGCCGGAAGAAAAATTTAAATGCTCCGTCAAATAATTTGATAAAGTCACTCGCGAAACTGTTGACTTGCTGTCCGCCAAAGTATCTCCCGCACCCGCAGTCGTCGCCATTTCTGATAAAATTTCTTCGTCAACTTCCTGTTGTCTTAATGCCTCGTGCAGAGAAATTCCCGTTTTTCTTCCTTCTCTTCCCAAAACTTCGGCAAGTAAAATTTTCATTTGCGAAATTTCATCTTCCAGCCGTTTTATTTTATCTTGGCTTTCTTGCTCTGAAGTTGATAATTGTTGAGGTTCCGGAGAAGGTGGCGGCGGAGTTTGAATTTTTGGAGCAGGTGCAGGAGGAGGAGTTGTTCCGACTGATTCGCTTCTTTGTCTGCGAACTTCCCGCATTTGTTCCGCCATTTCTGCAACTTGTACTTGAGCCTGTGCCTGTGCTTGAACTTGTGCTATTGCCTGTTGCATTATTTGAGTAAGTTGCATTTGATTTATCTGTGCGAACATCATGGCTTGAGCTTGTGCCTGTGCAAATGGATCTGATGCTAAATTTTTTTCGGGTTCAACAGTTTTTTCAGTTTCTGAAACTTTTTCTACATTTTCAACAGGTTTTTCCGATTCAGAAACTTTTTCTACAGGTTCAGCGGGCTTTTCCGATTCAGAAACTTTTTCTTCAGATTCTACAGTTTTTTCAGGTTCTGAAATTTTTTCTTCAGATTCTACAGGTTTTTCAGGTTCTGAAATTTTTTCTTCAGATTCTACAGGTTTTTCAGGCTCTGAAATTTTTTCTTCAGATGTTGCAAGATGTTCAGATTTTTTTTCTTCAGTTTCTTCGATTTTTTCAGACTCGGAAATTTTTTCTTCAGGCTCAAAAATTTCTTCAATCGGTTCGTTATACGGAGGAATTTTCTTTTCAGTTTCTTCAGTCAAAACTTCTTCAGGTGAATTTAAAATTTCTGCGTCTGTTTGTGATTCTATTTCTAACGGCTGAATTTCTTCCGCCTCTTTCAAAATATTTTCAAAGTCGTCTTCTTTATTCAAATTGTCATCTTCTCTCAAATTTGCCGACACTCTCGCCGATAATTCATCAGATTGCGAAGGTCTCAAATTTTCATTTATCAAAGTCGGACGCGGAGAAATTTTTGGTGCAGAAATAGTTTCGTTATTTTTTTCTGCCTGTTCAACTCCTTGAGCAGTGCCGTCAGTTTTGTATCTTGATAAATTTGAATTTGGAAAGAGCGTAGGTTTTGCCGGAGCAGGTTTAGGAAGAGAAGTTTCTTCAACAGCTGCAGTAATTTCAACAATTTCTTTGCTGCCGAGTCCCAGCAGTCCGCCCTCTTTATATTTTTTGCTGTGAAGTATAACTGCATCGTCACCGAGTTCGGCTTTCATTGCCGCCATCGCTTCTTTCATTGTGCCTGCTTTAAAAACTTTTATCTGCAAGAGTAATCCTTCCTTTTTTAAAGCTGATTTATTTTTACTGCGGAATTATACAAAAATTTTCTGCAGTTGTAAAAGAAAAATATATTTACCGATTTTTTGGACAAATTGCAATAGAAACTCGGACAGAATTTGAAAAAATTTTATGAAACGCCCATGTGACAGCGGCTAGCAGTTAGTAATTATAGCTGAAAAACTTTTCAACAGTAAATTATTTTCTTCACGTGAACGAATTGCCAGCCGTAAAAATCTTCCGCCCAGCCCTGTAAAATTTTCGCAATTTCTCACCAAAATATTTTTTTCGCGGAACTTTTCTAAAATATTTTCCGCGATTTTTTTATTTTCCAGCTGAATCAAAATAAAATTTACACTCGGTTCAAAAACTTTCACGCCGTCGAACTCTCTCAATTTTTCTGCAAAATATTTTTTTTCGACTTCCAGCCAGTTCCTTGTGTCCTGTAAAAATTTTTCGTCGGAAAGTGCCGCAACTCCCGCCTTCTGTGCCAAAAAATTTACATTCCAGACATCTTTTGCAAAATTTAATTTTTCTGCAAAATTTTTTTCAGCGACTGCAAAACCTAATCTCAAGCCCGGTATCGCAAAAATTTTAGTGAGTGACTGAACGACAAAAATTTTTTCAGTCAAAAAATTTCGTACGGATTCTATCGGCAAAAAATCTATGAATGATTCATCGACGACGACAGAAAATTTTTCTGCAAGTTTCAAAATTTCTTCGATTGAAATTAAATTTCCCGTCGGGTTGTTCGGTCTGCCTAAAATTATGCAGTCCGCATTTTTTTCAAGTAATTTTTTTACGTCAAGTTGAAAATTTTCTTCTGCCTTCGTGAAAAAAAATTCTACTTCCGCACCTGAAGATTTTGCCGCCCGCTCATACTCCGAAAAACTCGGCACGGGAATTAAAATTTTTTTCGGTCTGAAAACATTGCAGAACAAATAAAAAAATTCCGCCGCTCCGTTCAGCAGAATTAAATTTTCCTGTGAAACTTTGTACCGTCGAGAAATAGAATTTTTTAATTCGGTTGCATTAGGGTCAGGATAATTCACAACGCCCGCAAAATTTTCCGTCAAAGTTTCAGAAATTTTTTCAGAAAGTCCCAACGGATTTATATTCGCACTGAAATCCAAAAAATTTACGGCATTTCCAAACTCGTCATAAATTTGCCCGCCATGCTGAAATTTTTCCATAAAATTCCTCCGTCAAAAATTTTTTGAAATTATCTGCAGAAAATTATTCAATGTCAAGCAGGAAAAATTTTTTCATGTAGAATATTTGAAAAAAAGTTTTTGAAAGGATTTTTTTATGAATTTAGACGGATTTTCCATGCGTTCTCTAACTGAAGAACTCAAAAAAAATTTAATCGGCGGACGAATAGACAAAATTTTTCAACAGAATAAAGTTAATTTTACTTTCACGATAAGACAGCCGGGAAAAACTTTTATTTTAAAAATTTCTCTTGCTCCTCAAAATCCCGCACTTTATTTTGTGAAAAAATCTGCGGAAAATCTTCCCGAGCCTCCGACTTTCTGCATGGTCTTGAGAAAAAATTTGGAAAACGGAAGAATTGCCGACATTAGACAGCATGAACTTGACAGAATTATTTTTATAGAAGTTGACACGATTGGAGCGGGCGGAAAAATTCAAACTCTCACGCTTGCCGCCGAACTTATCGGAAAGTACAGCAATTTAATTTTAATTCACGAAGATAAAATTATTGACGCATTGAAAAAAGTCGGCACAAATTCCAGCAGATTCAGAACAGTTTTGCCGAATCAAATTTATCAACTTCCGCCAGAACAAAATAAAGCTGATATTTTTTCCGTCAATCTCGACGAAGTTACAAAAAATTTGCAGGCAGATAAATCAATTATGAATTTTTTTCAAGGTTTCGGACCGCAGACAACTCGCGAAATTATTTTTCAATCTCAAACAATCGGCTTAAAAAATGCTCTGCAAAAAATTGTTGAAAATTCTCAAAATCCTTCGCCCTGTTTTGTCGAAGAAAATAAAAAAATTTTGGCGGTTTCTGCGATTGATTTAAATTATTTGAGCGGAGAAAAAATTTTTTTCCCGACTATTTCCGAAATGCTTGAAACTGCCGACGAAATTATGGGAAGTTATACTCCGCCCGATAAAGAAAAATTTTTGAAACTTGTTCATAATGAACTTAAGCGGGCAAGAAATAAAATTTCCGTGCTGGAAAATGAACTTTCCGCCGCTGAAAACGCAGAATTTTATAAACTTCGTGCAGATAATCTTTCAACGTACAGATATAATTTTCAAGACCACGCCGACGAAAAAATTTTTGTGGAAAATATTTACAGCGAAAACGGCGAAAAAATCGAAATCGAACTTGATAAAAAAATTACAATCGCCGCCAATGTTCAAAATTTTTACAAGAAATATGATAAACTTAAACGGGCAAAAAATTTTATTCTTGAACAAATTGAAAAGTGTCGCGACGAAATTTTTTATTTGGAGAGCGTCGAACATTCTTTAAACTCCTGCGAAACTTTGGCGGAAATTGACGAAATACGGACTGAACTTACTGCACAAAAATATTTAAAAGAAAATCGGAAAAAAACCGCGTCAAGCAAAAAATCAGAGCCGTTTAAATTTTTTTCTCCCGACGGCACTGAAATTTTAATCGGCAAAAATAATTTACAGAATGACAAACTGACTTTCAAAATTTCTGCACCAAATGATATTTGGCTTCATACAAAAGATATTACGGGTTCTCATGTTATTATCAGAAACGAAAATCCGAGCGAAGAAACTTTAATTTTTGCCGCGAAACTTGCCGCAAAATTTTCAAAGGCGGCGGGATCTTCAAAAATTCCCGTCGATTATACAAAAATAAAATTCGTGAAAAAACCGAACGGAGCAAAACCGGGCTTTGTAATTTTCACGAATCAAAAAACTTTATACGTTGACGACGAATAATTTTGAAAGGATTTTTACATGAAAAAAATTTTTTTGGCAGTTTTGTTGGTTTTCTTTTTCATTCTGCCGACAAAATCACAGGCGGCAGCAGGAAAAATTTTATTTATTCCTCACGATGACAGACCTATTTCTTATCACCAAACAGTTCAAGTTGTTGAGGCGGCAGGTTACAAAATGATTATGCCTCCTCAAGAATTTTTGAGTAATGCGACAAACATGGGACACCCTAACGAGCTTTGGCAGTGGCTTTTTGAAAATGCTCCTTCCGCCGATTCTGCAGTTATTGCGTCAGATTCCATGCTTTACGGCGGTTTAATTCCTTCAAGAAAGCATGATGTTTCCGAAGAAAAATTAAATGCCCGTCTGAAAAATTTTAAAGAACTCCGCAGAAAAAATCCCGCTTTAAAAATTTATGTTTTTGATTCGCTCATGAGAACTCCGATGGCAGGCACAAAGGGAGATATTGAAGAGCCGGAATATTATCAGGATCACGGCGGAAATATTTTTCAATATACCGGACTGCTTGACAAAAAAGAAATTTCTTCATTGACTGACGAAGAAGAAAATTATTTGCAGACACTTGAAAAAAATATTCCTGAAGAACTTTTTAAAGACTGGATGGACAGACGCAGAAAAAATTTTTCCGCAACAAAAACTTTAATGGATTTTACGCGAGATGATGTCATAGATTATTTAATTTTGGGACGTGATGACAATGCTCTACTTTCTCAAACTCACAGAGAGAACCGCGAAATTTTATCTTATGCCGAAAAAAATAATTTGCCGAAAACAAAATTCCAATCCATGCCCGGTATCGACGAATTTAATATTTTGCTTTTAAATCGTGCAATAAATGAAATGACAAATGAATATCCCTTTGTAAATGTTCAGTATAATAAGGGAGTCGGTGGCGATACTGTCCCCGCTTTTTCTGATGAAAAAATTTCTGCGTCGATTGATGCGGCTATAACTATCGCGGGAGGATATAAAATTTCAAATCCTAAGCGTGCAGATTTTGTTTTATTGGTTAATACAGATAAAAATGGAGAAACTTTATGGGGACACAATGAATATCCGAGTGGCGGAGAATTTAAGCCGAATTTAAAAGCAGATTCAGGCACAAAACATTTTGTAAAACTTGTTGAGGAATATGTCAAAAAAAATTATCCTGTAGGAGTTGCCGATATAAAATTTGCAAACGGTTCGGATAATGCACTGATGAAAATTTTGAAAGATAAAAAATTGTTATTCAAACTTCAAAGTTATTCTGGCTGGAACACTGCGACAAATTCAACAGGCTTTGCAATCGGTACAGGCTTGCTTGCGAAAAAAATGAATGAAAAATCTAAGCAGAAAATTTTGGCGACTCGTTATCTTGATGACTGGGCTTATCAAGCAAATGTCAGATCTGTTGTCGGGAAAGAAATTTTTAGAAAGTTTAGAGATCCGAAATTTTATTATCAGCTTGAGGACAAACTTTCTTGGGCTGAAAATAGAAATACTGAACTTGTGAAAGATTTTGCGGAAAAAAATTTACCGCGTTTTGATTTTCTGCACGGATTAAAAATAAAAAATACTTGGTTGAGAATGTTTGAGTGTGATGTGATTTTTTAAGCGGGTGATGAATTTGGCGGAGAACGATTATATAAACAATTATGACATACAGCAGGAACTTTTGAAAAAAACTTTTGCCGAAATAGATCAGAAAGCTGATTTAATTTTGACGACTGCCCAGTTACTCATGGAAAACGGAGCGACGGCGGACAGAATTTTCCGCGATACAAAAAGAGTTGCGGCATTTATGGGAATACCTGAAGAAAAATTTCATTTCCATATAATGTACACAACTTTAATGCTCAATGTCAGCGATGAAAAAAATTCTCATACAAAATTTAGAAAATGCGTGAAACATGCAGTTGACATGAGAATTATTTCAGCAGTCAGCAAATTGACATGGCGGGCGTTGAGAGATCATTACACAATGGAAGAATTCAGCGGGAATTTAAAAGAAATTGCAAGCCGTCCGAGATATTACAAACTTTGGCAAAATGTTTTGGCGATCGGAATTGCTGACGCTGCTTACTGTTCTTTATTCGGCGGAGATGTTTTTGCGGGATTATATACTTTGATAAGTTCGATAATCGGAAAACTTGTTCAGGTACGCTGTGAAAAAATCGGAATCAATCCCTATGTAGGAATTTCTTTCGCGGCATTGGCGGCAACTGTCACGGCTTATTTTACACATTTTCTCCCAACAGAAACTCCATGGCACCCGATAATTGCATGCAGTTTATTTTTAGTTCCCGGTATTCCGATAATAAACGGACTGACGGACATGTTAAACACATATTTATTTTGCGGTGCGGCAAGATATTTGCGAGCGTCATTAATAGTCGGCGGAATGACATTCGGAATAGTTTTTGCGGTCGGAATGTTGCCTGTTTCTGATTTTACAAATTTGAGAATGTTACCAAGTGAAAATTATTGGGAGTTTGCAGTTTTTGCGGCGATAGGTGCAATGGGCTTTTCAATTTTGTTTAATCTTCCGCCAAGACTTTTATACGCTGTCGGAATCGGCGGAGCGTTGGCAGTCTGCACGAGAAATTTTTTGATATTTGAATTGGGAGTAAGTTCATCTTTTGCAACATTGGCGGGAGCAACTTTAGTCAGTGTCCTTGCTGTTCAGTCGCGTCATTGGTTACATACTCCCATGCAAGTTTTAATTGTCCCCGCAGTGATACCGCTAGTGCCCGGCGTTTTAATCTACAGATTTTTATTTGCTGTCATAAATATAAAAACCATGACGCTTGCTCAATTGTTGTCGGCTGTTCAATCTGGAGTTGATGCCGCACTGATAATTTTGGCGATAGCGTTGGGAGCGGCGGCACCAAATATTTTTGCGAGCAGAAGATTTGAAAGAAAACGTCAAGAAGAACAGGAACGACTTTTAAACGAAGAATATAAAACAGATTTATAAAAAATTTTGCAGGAAAATCTTTTTGTTGAAAGAATTCTTGGCAGGTTAAAATTTATCTAAGGAGTTTTGATAAAATGCTTGATATGAAATTTGTACGCGACAATTTGGAAGTCGTTCAGCAGATGTTAAAAAACAGAAATAATTCTTTGAGTCTGGACGGTTTTACCGACTTAGAAAAAAAACGCCGCGATATTTTAAACGAAGTCGAACAGCTTAAAGGTCAGAGAAATTCCGTTTCTAAAAAAATCGGTGCAATGAAAAAAGCCGGCGAAGATACAACAGAAATTTCTGCAGAAATGAAAAAAGTCGGAGAAAAAATTTCTGCACTTGATAACGACTTGAAAGAAGTTGAAAATAATCTTCGTGATTTTCTCTTGAACATTCCGAACATGCCCAAAGAAGATGTCCCGATTGGAAAAGACGACACGCAGAATCCTGAAATTCGCAGAGTTGGTGAGCCGAGAAAATTTGACTTTGAACCGAAAGCCCACTGGGATATTGGAACGGATTTAAATATTTTTGACTTCGACAGAGCGGGAAAAGTCAGCGGAGCAAGATTTACTTTTTATCGCGGACTTGGTGCAAGACTTGAAAGAGCCTGCATAAATTTCATGATGGATTTGCACGCCAACAAACACAGCTATACTGAAATGCTTGCACCTTATATCGTAAACCGTGACAGCATGATCGGAACGGGACAACTTCCGAAATTTGCGGAGGATATGTTCAAAGTGGAAAACAGTGATTTTTATCTTGTGCCGACTGCTGAAGTACCGACAACAAATTATCATCGTGATGAAATTTTATCTGCCGAACAACTTCCCGAATATTTCAGCTGTTATACTGCATGTTTCAGAGCGGAGGCAGGAGCGGCAGGGCGTGACACTCGCGGACTTATTCGCCAGCACCAATTTAATAAAGTCGAACTGATTAAATTTACAAAGCCCGAAGATTCTTGGAACGAATTGGAAAGCATGGTTAATGCGGCGGAAGATGTTTTGAAAATTTTAGAAATTCCCTACAGAGTTGTTATGCTTTGTACGGGCGATATGAGTTTCACCTCCGCAAAAACTTATGATATTGAAGTTTGGATGCCCGCACAAAATAAATATCGTGAAATTTCTTCCTGCTCAAACTGCACGGATTATCAGGCAAGAAGAGCAAATATTAAATTCCGTCGCGATAATAAATCTAAGCCCGAATTTGTTCACACTTTGAACGGTTCAGGAATTGCAGTAGGTCGAACAGTTGCCGCGATTCTTGAAAATTATCAGCAGGCTGACGGCTCTGTTAAAATTCCTGCGGCTTTAATTCCCTACATGGGCGGAATTGAAGTCATAAAGAATTAAGAATTAAAAATTTTTTCTTGAAATATATTTTTCCGCGTGAATCCTTCTGGAAATTTTTGTTTAACAGACGGATTCATTTTTTTTAGAATTAAAAAACGAACGGAGGAAAATTTTTGTTTACGGGAATTATTGAAGAAGTCGGACGGCTGAAAAGTTTGAACGGCGGAAGGATTGAAATTTTCTGCGAAAAAATTTTGTCTGATATGAAAATCGGTGACAGCATTTCAACAAATGGAGTTTGTTTAACTGTTGTAGATTTTTCGGAAAATTTTTTTGCGGCGGACATTATGCCCGAAACTTTCAGAAAAACTTTTCTTGCTGAAATTTCTGCGGGCGGTGTCGTAAATCTTGAACGGGCTTTAAAAGTCGGCGACAGGTTCGGCGGTCATATTGTCAGCGGTCATATTGACGGCACAGGAAAAATTTTAAATATCCGTGCAGAAGGTAACGCACTTTTTATAAATATTTCTGCGGAAAACTTTTTGCTCAGACAAATTGCCGCAAAAGGTTCAGTTGCTCTTGACGGAATAAGTTTGACAGTTGTTGATGCGGACTCGGAAAATTTCAGCGTGTCGATGATTCCGCACACTCGCGAAGTTACAAATTTTAAATTCAAACGCGTCGGCAGTATTGTAAATATTGAAACTGATGTTCTTGCGAAATATGTTGACAGGCTCATAAATTTTAAAAATTCTCCGCAGACTTTAACGAAAGATTTTTTATTTGAAAATGGATTTTGAACATAAAAAAAGTCCGCATGTGCGAAGCGAACTTCTTTTATAAGCGTATATAATTACTTTTTTTAGGAGAGCTTTATCGAAAGCTTGGACGAAGTCTAACATAAATGATAATAACTGTCAAATTGGAAATAAATTTTTCATGAATTTGGCGAAGGAGTTTTTTTATGAACTTTGAAAAACTGCACGAAAAATTATTTGAGTTGAAGGACGACGACTATAAAAAATTTCAGTCGAAACTTTTGCCTACTGTCAATCCTGAAAAAATTATCGGCGTGAGAACTCCCGCACTTTGTAAACTTGCAAAAAAATTTTTTCAAGAAAATGACGCGGAAATTTTTTTGAACAATCTCCCGCACAAATATTTTGAAGAAAATTCCCTTCATGTTCTTCTGATAAACGAAATGAAAAAATATTCGGAATGTGTTCAGCGTGTGAAAAATTTTCTGCCGTTTGTTGACAACTGGGCGAATTGTGATTCACTTATCCCAAAAATTTTTAAAAAGCACACTGACGAACTGGAAAAAGAAATAAATTTTTGGCTGGATTCAAATTCAACTTATAAAATTCGTTTCGGAATTTCTATGTTGATGAAATTTTATCTTGAAAAAAATTTTGATGAAAAATATTTGCGACAAGTTGCTGAAATTAAATCTGATGAATATTATGTTATGATGATGTCGGCTTGGTATTTTGCGGAGGCTCTTATAAAGCAGTACAATTCAGCGATAATTTTTTTGGAGAAAAATTTTTTGTCGCAGGAAGTTCACAACAAAACTATTCAAAAAGCTGTAGAAAGTCGGAGAATTTCTAAAGAAAGAAAAATTTATTTAAAATCTTTGCGAAGGAAAAAATGACAGATTACAATAGCAACTCGGACAGTATAAAAAAATATAGATTAACCCGTTGTGTCAGCAGATAAAGTTTGATTCAGATTGTCAATGAATTTTGAAAAAAAAATCTCCGACAAAATTTTTTCATCGGAGATTTAATTTTTTTTATTCGATTAAATTTTACTTATCAGAGTAAGTTATCAAAGAATTTTCTTGCGTGAGATTTTCAAATTTTGTTCCTGAAATTTTTTCAAATTCTGCAGGTGTCCAATCAGTTTTAACAATTTCAGAAAGATTGTCGGCAGTTACAAAATTATCTTCTGCAAAAAGTGCCGAAACATCTGCCGTCACTTTAGACGATTTAGACGAACTGTTATAAGTCGTCGTCTTTCCGTTTGAATTATCTCTAATGACAATATCTACACCTTTACCGTTTTTGACAGTCACGGTATTATTTTTTGCAACAGTGAAAATGACATCATTTCCGCTGACTTTTGCGGTGTAATCGTCCAAAATAACAATAATATCTTTTTTGGTTTCATAATCGGTAATAACATCTTTTCCGTCAAAATGAACAAAAATGTCATTTCCTTTTCCGCCTGTCAATTTGTTATTTCCGCTTTCACCGTTCAAAGTATCGTTACCTTCTCCGCCAAGCAAAATATCATTTCCTTTTCCGCCGTTCAAAATATCATCTCCGGCAAGACCTTTCAAAGTATCATTTCCTGCAAGACCACTCATAATATCGTCGGATGCAGTTCCTGTAAGATTATCATTTTTGTTTGTGCCGTTTATGATATTGTTGTTAAGATCAATTTCAAGACTTCCTGACGCTTTTGCATAGCCGCTGAAAACTGCAGTGTCTCCGTTGAAAACTATCGCTTCAAGCAATCCGTCATCTTGATTTGTTATATTAAGTTTTTCTCCGTCAAAATTAATTATTGTCGTCAAGTCAGTTGAAGGAGTCAAGAAAATTGTATAACTTCCATAAGACAAAACTGTTTGCGAATCTTTTGACATGGTTAATGCACCTGACGAAGGATTATAAGAAACTGAACCAAGAGCAGTAATATTTCCGCTGAACAATGTTTTAGAATCTCTTTCAACAGTAAGGTCTACAGATGTCATGCCGCCGATATTCAATGCACCGTCCACAAATTGCAAAGCAGCTCCTTTTGAATCGTCGGCAAGTTTCGCGGTTACGGTAACTCCTCTCGATGTTGTAATTAAAGAAGTATTTTTTCCTAAAGTAAAAGTTCCGTCCGAACTCAAAGTTGCAGTTCCGCCTGTTACCTGAACAGTGCTGTTAAAAATTTCTGAAGAAGTATTAGTATTTTTAATCACAACTTTTAATTTATCTTTGTCTGTGTCGCTGATTACAAGTTTTCCGTCGTCCATTGCAAGTTTTACTGACAAATCGCCTGTCGGTTTTAAAACGGTTTGATAATTATTTGTTGTAAAAGTTGCTGTTGTATTTTTACTTGCATTCAAATTGCCGTTTGACATATCGTAAGTAACTTTTCCGTTTGCAACACTGAGATTACCGCCGAAAAATACTTTTCCGTTTTTACTTGCAGTAAAATCGATTGAGCCTGCCTCTTTTGCAGATTTCAGAGTGAGTACTCCGCTTTGACTTACAGAAAAATTTGCTCCGCCTTCTTCGGCGACAGTAGCTTTTAAAGTCGAATCATGGTTAGTTTTTACAGTAACGCTCGAACCTTTGGCAACTTTTAAATTTCCGGAATTATCAAAACTTACTGTTCCGACAAAATTGAAAGATTCTTTTGAAATTACTGTATTTCCGTCTTTTATGACATTCTGCAAAAATCCGTCGTCGGCACTCTTGAAAGTTAAATTGCCTTTTTTATCAGGAATAACATATTCTGTCAATGTACTCAAAGCAGTTGTTGTAAGAGTTCTGCCGTTATTTGTTCGAGTAATTGAAATTCCTTTCGGAATCGTCAATTTTCCGGTTGAAGAATCAAGCGAAAAAGCTCCCTTGGAAATGGTCGCAGTTGAAGTATGAGATTTACCTCCAGCACTTTGAGTAACATTTACTTTACCTGAAACGGTAACTACGCCTTTTTTGTCAACTTTGATATTCTTTCCTGTCAGCGTAACTGAAAGACCATTCAACGTGAAAGAAATCTTTCCGTTTTCAAACGACATTGCAAACATCTGCAAATCAAAAACAAAACTCTTCATAAAAAAAACACCACCTAAAAAGATTTTAAAAAGATTTTTAAATCTTTTTCTGAAACTTATTAGACAACGATATAAATACTTGTCAACAAAAAATTCTGAAAAATCTTGAAACATTTTTTAGACTTCAACAAAAGAGTTATTTCAAAAAAATTTTGCAAAAAAAATCTCCGACTTTTCAATCGGAGTTTTGATTTAAATATTTATCGTAAAATTCTCTTGCGGTAACAATTTCTATTCCTGCAAAATTTTTTATCGTCAACAAATCATTGTCGCCGCTGACAATATAAATTGCTTTCGCGTCAATCGCACAATTTATAAATTTATCGTCATCAGGATCACGGCAAATTTTTAAATTTGATTCAATCTCAAAACTTTTCAAACTGTTGAAAAATTTTTTATCAAAAAGCGGCGTAATACCCCCTGCTTTAGCTGTTGGGATATTACTCCGGCGACAATAAATACTAAATTTTTTTCGTGAGATTCTATTCGCATTTCACGTCTGCTAAAAATTTCTTACAGTTTTTGGTAATTTTAATCGTCGGAGTAATAAGTTTATATTTCGGATTTGAAACTTTTCTGTCAATCTGTTCATTATATTCAGACAAAATTTTTTCATTCACGCAAACATTAAATTTCTCGTCAATTTCTGATAAAAGTTTTTTTGGAAGTCCGCCGAAAAATAATCCTGAAATTAAAATATTCGTGTCAATTAAAATTTTCATGATTTTTTTCATACCTCGACGCTTTAATTCCGCCTTTTATAAACTCGCTGATTTCCTGTTCGTATTTATCCGGGTCGGCTTGCCAACGTGCCAATTTTTCATCTTCATTTTCAATTTCTTTATCCGAAATAAATTTTTTTATCAACTCATTCAGCCAATAAATATAATCATCGGGAATTTTTTCAATAAGCGAGTAAGTTTCATTTCTGATAGCTGACATTTTAATTCCTCCACAAAAATTTTTTTGTAATTTCGACTTGAAAATTTATTATCCTTTAAAAAAAATCTCCCGTGAAATTTTTCACAGGAGATAATTTTTTATTCGATTAAATTTTATTTTTCAGAATAAGTTACAAAATTTTCTTGCGTGAGATTGACGTAATTTGTTTCAGAAATTTTTTCAAAAGTTGTCGGAGTAAAATCAGTTTTCGTAATTTCGGAAAGATTATCGGAAGTCACAAAATTATTTTCTTCCGCAAACCACAATTCAGAAATATTTTTTGAATAAGTTTTTGTTGAAGTTTTGCCGGAAGAATTTTCTATTGTA
>JAFZMV010000036.1 GCA_017553205.1 Selenomonadaceae bacterium
ACGTTTACAGCTTCTGCCATAGTCCTTGCATATTGTCTGTCCGCTCCCGAAACCAAGAAAATTTTAAAATCATTTGCTCTAAGATATGAAATTACTTCAACCATAGGCAGATAAAAACTTTCTCCGACCTTTAAATTATTAAAACCTTCAACAGGAGTTTCAAAATAATTTCTTGTGTAGTCGGCATATTCTTCGGGAGTCATTCCGCCAAAAACTGACGCATTTGACATGCAATGTTTCATACGAATTTTATTTGTCATGCTGTGATTGTAAATTGCATCTTTGACAGCCAGAGCATTTTCTTTGTCAACATCTGACGCGATATAATTCGGGTCGTCAAGTGTGCGATGAATAAACATCATAAAATCAAAACAAAATGGTGCAGTTTCACAAACCAGAGTTCCGTCAACATCAAAAACTGCTATTCTGTCTTCGACAGGGATAAAATTTTTACTTTTCTTGTTTGTCACGTCTTTAACATAAGCAATCAATTTATTTTTTGCTCCGGAATCTTTTTTCCAGTATTTGAAATCGCCTGACTTGGAAACGCGGATATTTGAAATTTCATCACGTGGCATAGCTTGAGTTATTGAAAATGCAGTAGAAAAAATAAATCCTGCCAGCATTCCGCAAATAAATTTTTTTAACTTCAATCAAAACTTCCTCCCTTCAAAAATTTTTCTACTTCATAAACTGTTCAATAGCTTTGTTAATGTTGTCAATGGCAGTTTCATCACCTTCTTGAACTGCCTCAACTATACAATGTTTTAAATGATCTTCCAAAATAACTCTGCTGACTGAACGAATTGCCGCATTAACTGCAGAAAGCTGAATTAAAACTTCACTGCAGTCCCGCCCTTCTTCAATCATACCTTTTACAGCGTTGAGATGACCGATAAGTCGGGACATTCTGTTTAAAACTGCTTTCGTCTGCGTGTGTGTGTGCGTGTGAGAATGTTTTATAACTGTCCCGTCGTCCAGAATATGTTTGTGCATTTTGTTCATCTCCTCGAAAAATTATTTTTTCAGTGTCGCCGTAACATAGACTTCAGATATTTGAGCCGTAACGCCTTCAGGCAGAACAATTTTTAAATCTCCCTCAAAACGTTCTTTTCCGGCAGTGATAACCGCCTTTGCCGTCGAAACGGAAGAAATATTGTTTAAAACATCCTCTTTAGCCGTAATTTCAACTGTCTTAGGCTCAACAATAATTTCGGCAATTTCACGACCTGCAGGCGGGCTAATTTCTGAAATAATCGGTACAACTTTTTTCTTGAAGCCCGACTCAATATCAACCGTAACATTTATTGAGGAAGGTACAACGCGGACATCTTTTACCTCTCGTCCGTCATCGTCAATGGCTGTCATCGGAACATTTATTGCGAAGTCATCTTTATTTCCAGTCAGTCCCACATAGCCCAAAACTCTCCGCACAGATTCAACTTCAGTTTTCGGACCGATAACAGTTATAATTTCAAGAGATTTTGTTATTCCTTTAACTATAGAATCAGTGACAGCGGAACCTGTAACAATGACTTCGGCGGGAATTTGTTTTTCAATATAGGGATCAACTTTGACATGAATTTTTGCAGGGTTTATTTGATCCAATTCAAAACCTTTCGGAAAAGAAACTTCAACAGGCAGATCAAATTCTCCCTCATACAAATTTGTTGCATTTATAAAAGCGTGCATATCTCCCGACTTATATTCCGCAAATTTTGAACGAGGGGCAGTTAAATCAACTTCAATATTCTGCTCTTCGTAAATTACGCGATATTCTCTTGAAGGATTCGCGAGAGAAACAGGAACTTTATAAGAACTGCTCATAATCGGGTCTTGACTTCCCATAACAAAAACCCAAAGCGAGGCTGAAACGACCAACGCAGAAATTTTTTGTTTCTTATTATACTTCAAAAAATTTTTAATAGTGCGGATCATTTTTCGCTCCTCCACTTCGTCAGAAAATCAAACCAATGTTTTCTGCGTGTATCAACAAATGCAGGCTTGAGCAGTGATGTTAAAGTTTCTTCATTCAAATGACGCATGAGTTTTCCGTTTTCCGCAACTGAAATTGTCCCCGTTTCTTCGCTGACTATCAAAATTAAAGCGTCGCACTGTTCAGAAAGTCCGAGTGCCGCCCTGTGACGTGTTCCGAGTTCTTTTGAAAGTCCTTTCTTTTCAGTGAGCGGAAGCAAACATGCCGCCGAAAAAATTCTTTTCCCGCGAATAATTGTCGCTCCGTCATGCAATGGAGTATTCACGAAAAAAATATTTAACAGAAGTTCTGAAGTTATTTTTGCGTCAAGTTTTATTCCGGTGTCGCCAACGTCGTTTAAACCCATTTTTCTTTCGATGACCATTAACGCACCTGTTTTTGTTGTTGACAAAGACTTTGTGGCTCTGACAATTTCGTCAATAATTTTAACCGCCTCTTCTTCCTCCAGTGATCCCGGTCTTTCTTCAAATAAAAATTTTCCTTCTCCAAGTCTTTCTAAAGTTCGGCGAAGTTCAGGCTGAAAAACAATAGGCAGTGCAACAAAAGTCCAAGTCATAATTTTTTCAAAAAGCCACGACAAAAGCGGCAGACTGAACAGAGTTCCGCAGACAAAATTCAGGAAAAATAAAACAAAAATTCCTTTAGCCAGAGTGATGGCTCGCGTTCCTTCGATAATTTTATAAAGTTTGTAGAAAATAACTGCCACTAAAAGAATTTCCAATACGTCTGAAATAACCAGTGTTGAAATAAGTCCTTTTAATTTCAGCGGAAACGACCAGTCCATAAATTCACCTCACTGCCTAAACTCCGCATAAATTGAAGTTGGGGATAAAATTTTCTCCGTCCGCTTTTTCAGTCTGAATAAAACAATTTTTTAATCCAATGTCAAGAGCATGATTTATAACCGAATTATATTCAAAACTTGTAAGCCGTCGAGAAATTTTTTTATAATCTCCCGCATGAAAAATCGGCGTGTATTGATTCATCAAGCTGACGAAAATTTTATCACCAAAGTTGTTATAAATCCAATCAATAATTTTCATGCTGTCATGTCTGCAGTTCGGCAAAATCAAATGACGAATAATCATTCCGCGAGTCATCAGCCCGCTTGAATCAAATTTATTTTCGCCGACAAGTTCAAACATTTTTTTGACGGCTTGAGAGGCATAAAAAAAATAATTCGGTGCGTTTGAAAAATTTCTTGCAAGTTCATTGTCAAAATATTTTAAATCGGGCAGAAAAATATCAACGCGATTTTTCAGCAAGTCTAGAGTTTCCAAATTTTCATAAGCGTTTGAATTATAGACAATCGGAATTTTTAAGCCAAATTTTTTTGCAGAATCAATCGCCGAACAAATCTGCGGGACATATTGAGTAGGCGTAACAAGTTCAATATTTGCCGCTCCTTTTTCCTGTTGTTCAAGAAAAATTTCCGCAAGCCTTTCGACAGAAATATTTTTTCCAAAACCTTCGTGACTGATTTTAAAATTTTGACAGAAAACGCATTTCAAATTGCAGTGCGAAAAAAAAATTGTTCCCGCCCCGTTATCACCTGTCAAGCATGGTTCTTCCCATTTGTGCAGACTGACAAGAGCAAGACGAATTTTTTCATCAGCCCCGCAAAATCCCGCAGAAATTTTTCTGTCAACTTTACAACGTCGCGGACACAATTCACAGCCTTTCAAAATATCAGCCGTCCCTGTTTTTGGATCTATTTATCAAATCTTGCATGCCCCTTGAAAAATGCCGCTCAATAACTTTGTTTTCTCTTTCAAATTCATTTTGTGCGGCGGCGTTCAGTCGCTCAATAGTAGACATTTTTCTGTCTTCGCGTACTCTGATGTGTATGGCTTCAGAGGCCTTTTTTGTTTCGGTGCGAAGTCTGTTTAGACAGTCCGTGCAGTAAGTTCCATGGTTTATCGGTTTTCCGCAACCCATGCATGGATAAAAGAAATTTCCCGCCTCAGAAATATTTACAAAAAGTCCTTCGCGAGCCATGCGTTTAATAATTTTTTCTGAAACTCCCGTCGCCTCCATAGCCTCTTTTATTGAAACGCCGGGATTATCGCGAACATAACTTAGAACTTGTCTTTCGAGTTCTTCCTCTTTAATTCTGCAGTCCCTGCAAAGTTTTTCCCCGCGTACAGGTGTAAAAATTCTTCCGCATTGAGAACAGTTTTTTAATTTCTTTTGAATACCGCCTTGAAAATTTTTTAAAGCCAATTTAATCACTCCAAAAAAACATCACAAATAAACAGTTCTGAAACTTTTCTATAAACGCTAAAAAAATCCTTCACAAAAAATTCAGCGTCTTTCTGAAAAAAATTTTTTCATAAGTTCCAAACATTCATCTTCTAAAATTCCCGCCGTAACATTCAGCCTGTGATTTAAAAATTTATTATCCGTAACATTGAAAAGAGATCCCGCCGCTCCAAATTTTGAATCTGACGCACCGTAAACTAAATTTTTCACTCTGCACAAAACCAACGCACCCGCACACATCGGACAAGGTTCGACTGTTGAATATAAAGTGCAGTCTGATAGTCTTCGGCGTGAAAATTTTTTGCTTGCCTCCCTTAAAACTAACATTTCGGCATGTGCGGTTGCGTCGTTAAGCTGTTCAATTCTGTTATGATCTGCACAAATTAAAATGCCGCTCTCATCTGTGAGAACGGCACCTATAGGAACTTCTCCTTCAATATATGCTTTCCAAGCCTCTGCAATTGCAATACGCATATTTTTTTTGTCGACATTCAAACTTTTCTGCACCTCTAATTTTTTAATTCAGCAGATCATGTAAATTTAATCCGCCGTAATAAAATAATGACTGCGAGCCGATACTGTTAAGCTCTAATCTGTAAGCATCGGGAATTTCGCTTGACGGTTCAGACTTTTTCTTGTTCATAACTTTATTTAGTTCGCTTGCAAAGTCACCGCCGCCGCCGTCATTCCTGCGACTGTCGAATCTTCGCCCGACATCATAGTCCACGCCTTTTACGCGGGCAACTTTTTCAATTCTTTCAACCACTTTAATCCCTCCTTTGCAAAAAAAAATTAAAAGTACTTTCACAAATGTTATCGAAAAAAATACTCATTTCCTTAAAGGATAAAAATTAATTGAAAAAGTTGCCGTCAAAGTCAAAATAATTTACAAAAAATTTTTCACTCCTACTTAATTGCCATGATTTTTCTTTTTAATTTTGTTTCGTTCAAAAGAACATCAAAACAGTCTGTCGCAAGATATGACGCACGCCCGAATTTACTTGACGAATCATTAAAACTGCGGGAAATTTTTTTATCGATAAGTTCATCAGTCCGCCTGTCGTAAATAATTAACTCTGCAGAAACATCGCTGACAAGATGACTTTCAAAAGTTGCTCCCGACTGAACAAAATATTCAGAATAACGCAGAAGAATCGGACAAACTATAATATCCGCGTTCAAACTTTCTGACAGCGGTCTCATGGTTTCAGAAATTTTAATTTTTTTATTTTCTGCACGCATTTTTTGATAGATCGAATTTAATTCTGCCGAAGAATTTTCCGGTTCAAGAAACTCCGCAACTTTTAAAGTTCCGTTCAGAGGAATCATGACGGCTCTGGAAATTTTTGTTTCAAGTAATGCACAAGTGTCATAATCAGGACGGTTTTTTTGAAAAATTATAGGCAGTCTGACAATTCGCACAGGTTTTGCAAATGCCGTGCAGGTTGAAAAAAATATCGTCGTCAAAATCAAAAACGCCGTAAAAATTTTTAAAGCCTTCAAAAAAAACACTCCCGACATTCTCATGCAACAACTGCTTTATCAGTTTCCGCAATATATTTTCTTGCCTCTTTTATGATTTCATTTTTCAAATCTATGATATTTGTATGTTTAACTTGAGCCCCTGCAACATTTTGATGACCTCCGCCACCGATTTTTTCCATAAGAACTTGAACATTTAAATTTCCGTTAGACCTTGCACTTACTCCGACAATATCATTTTTCATTTGGAATAAAATAATTGTCATTCGGACTCCTTCAATAGTCAAAAGAGAATCCGCCGCTTTTCCCGCAATGGCTTGAATATTTGGAAAGATTGCAGGCATGGTAGAAACAATCAGTCCGCCTTCAAAATATTCTGATTGGGCTTTTGCTTTTGCAAGTGATACAGTCGTTTCATAATCCGCCATGAAAAGTTCGCGGACAATAACCGGGTCTGCTCCGTTTCTTCTTAAATAAGAGGCCGCGTCAAAAGTTCTTGCACCGGTCTGCACGACAAAAGATTTTGTGTCAACAACTATTCCGGAATATAAAGCAGTAGCCGCCAATTTTCCGACATTTATTTTTTCCGCAAAGTACATAAGTAATTCGGTTACAAGTTCAGACGCAGAACTCGAAGAAGGTTCATGATAAAAAATAATCGGATTTTTTATTGTGACTTCGTTTTTTCTGTGATGATCTATGACTATAACATTTTTAATTCTGTCCAATAAATTAGGAGCGGCAACAAGATACGGAATGTGAGTATCAACTACAATCAACAGAGGATTTAACGAAGTCGGAATATTCAACTCACTGACTTTAACAAAAACATCGTCGTAAGTTCCCGATTTGTCTTTTCGGAACTGATCCATGATTTTTTCTATACTGTCCTGCGAATCACTTAAAACTATATGATAAATCTTTTTCAGATGACGAGCCATAACTCCGACACCGACCGCCGCACCGAATGAGTCGAAGTCTTCGCGGCTGTGTCCCATTATAAAAATCTCGTCCGCGTTCTCCATATGTTCACGCAATGAATTTGCCGTAACTCTTGCACGAACTCTTGTATATTTTTCTACGGCTTTGGCACGTCCTCCGAAATATTGCGGCTTGCCGTCAAGAATTATAGCCGCCTGATCTCCTCCGCGTGAAAGTGCTACGCTCAATCTTTCTTCAGCCTGTTTTCCGAGTTCCGTCAAAGATTGTTCACGGGAAAGATTTTCGGCTATTGCCGCTCCTATTGACAACGTGCAGGGGATACCGTTTTTGCTGACAATCGTTCTGACTTTATCGAGTACAAAAAATTTATCTTCAACAGCTTTATTCAGTGCATAACGTTCCAAAACTATTACAAACAAATCATTTGAAACTTTCTGCATAAAACCTTTTAGCGGACTTATCCATTTTTCCAACTCCTCATGAACTGAAAGCATGAGAGAAGTTTTTTCAGCCTCATTCAATCCCTGCATAATTTCATCATAGTTATCAACTTGAATATACATTAAAACCGTTCTGCTCTGCATGTATTCGATTTTTAATTTTTCATGGTTTGTAATGTCTTGAATAAACATAACGATCATTCTCGGATAGTCGGCATTTTTTATCATCATTTGTTTATAACGCACGAGAAAATATTTATCGCTGTCGGGAATTTCTTTTCCGTCTTCAGGATCGTACTTAAACATTTTCGCGATATAGATTCCGCTCTTCAAATCATCTTCGGAACTTTCCGCAAGACTTCTTAAAATATCTTCGTTTAAAATTCCTTTCCAAAATTTGCTTACCTTCATATCTTGTTCAGGCGGAATGTTAGAAAAATTTTTTGTCAGTTCGTTACACCAAAGCAAACGACCGCGTTCATTTATAACCATGACAGCCTGCGGAATATTTGTCATGGCGTAATGCATCATTTCTTGACCGCTTCCGACCATGCTTTCACAATACTCGGCAAACTTTTTTTTCCTGTCCTTACTTCTTTCGTAAGAGTACAACGCAAGCAACACCCACAATAAAGCACCCGCAAGAGTCAAAAAAAAGTTATATTGTGAAACCACTGCAATCATCACAAATAAAACTGCCAAGTGTAACATTAAATCGGGCCACGCCGATAAATTTTTCGGCACTTCATCAGCTCCTTTTTTGTGGAATATTTTTTGTGGAATATTGTATCAAAAATAAAAAAAGGCGGAAAGTAGTTTTCGGTTGCCTTAAATTCTACCTGTCCGCCTTTTTACCTGTTTATTTTAAATTTTTACCGCGTCATTAAATCAGCAATTTTATTTGCAATTTCTACAGAATTATTCGGCATAATTCCCTCAATCAAAAGTGCTTGAGCGTAAAGCAATTTACAAAAATCTTTGAATTCCGCAGAATCTTTTCCGAGTGCATGAAGTCCGCTGAGTTTCTTGAAAATTTCATGATTCGGATTTATTTCCAAAATTCTCATAGCCTTCATGAAAGGATTATTCATCGCCGCAAAAGTTTTTTCCATATTCAATGAAGGACCTTGAGCGGCAGTCGCCAGACATACTGCACCGGATTTTAAACGGGAAGTCAAACGAACTTCAAAAACTTCTTCGCCGATTGCATTTTTGACATCTTTTAACAAATCTTCATGAGATTTTGTCATTTCTTCGGCGACAGTTTTTTCTTTCTTTGATTCTTCGTCATCAAGTTCAAAATCTTCACGGTTTATGGATTGAATTTCTTTATCGGAATATTTTTTGACAGCTTCCGCCGCAAATTCGTCGATAGGTTCAGTAAGATAAATTACTTCTATTCCGCGTTCTTTCAAAAGTTCCATTTGCGGCATTTGTGAAATTGTTTCGGGAGAACTTCCGACAGCACAATAAATTTTTTTCTGACTTTCCGGCATGCGTTCAACATATTCCGCAAGCGTGGAAAGTTTATTTTCTTTTGACGTTGTGAAAAGCAAAAGGTCTTTTAAATCGTCTTTGGCTTTTTCGTCGTAAAGATTATTATAAACTCCGATTTTTAAAGACTTGCCGAACTCATTCCAGAATTTTTCATATTTTTCGCGGTCATTCTTCAAAATTTTCGCAAGCTGTTTCAAAATATTTTTTTCGAGAGCCTTACCGATTTTTTTTACTTCGCGGCTCTGTTGTAAAAGTTCGCGGGAAATATTCAGCGGAAGGTCGGGAGAATCAACCAAGCCTTTGACAAATCTCAAATAATCCGGCAGAAAATCTTTGCATTTGTTCATGATGAAAACATGACGGGAATAAAGCTGAAGTCCCGGCTCATAATCTGCATAATACAAATTCATTGCCGCATGACTTGGTATGCAAAGGAGTGCAGTATATTCAGTCGTGCCTTCTGCCTTTGTGTGGAAAATTTCCATAGGTTTTTCCCATTCATGAAATTGATGTTTAAAAAATTCTTCGTACTCTTCGTCTTTAATTTCAGATTTATTTTTCGTCCAGAGCGGCTGCATTGAATTTATCGTGCGGACTTCAACAGTTTTATTTTTGTTCTCGTCCTCTTTGATAAAATTCATTTTAATCGGGTAGCGGATATAATCGGAATATTTTTTGATAAGATTTTCAATAACATAATTATCAGTGAAATTAAATTCATCTTTTCCGCAAAATTCTTCTTTGAGATGCAAAATAATTGTAGTGCCGCGAGAATCTTTTTCGCAATCCTCTAAAGTATATTCTCCCGAACCTTCTGAAATCCATTTGACGGCAGAATTTTCTCCGGCTCTGCGAGTAATTAACTCAACTTTTTCAGCGACAATAAACGCGGAATAAAAACCGACTCCGAATTGTCCGATAAGTTCTTGTTCGGAATCTTTATTTTCACTTTCGCGGATTTTTTCAAGAAAAGCCTTTGTCCCGGATTTTGCGATAGTTCCGATATTTGAAATAACTTCTCCGCGAGTCATGCCGATACCATTATCGGAAATTGTAATAGTTTTTGATCCTTCGTCAGGCACAACAAAAATTTCAAAATCTTCATTGCCGCCGAGAATGTCATGATTCGTGAGTGATTCAAAATGCAATTTGTCGATAGCGTCCGAAGCATTTGAAATAAGTTCACGCAGAAAAATTTCTTTGTTCGTATAAATAGAATTTACAACCAAGTCCAAAAGTCTTTTGGTTTCGGCTTGAAATTCAAGTTTTTCAACTGACATAAAAAATTACCTCCAATAAAAATGAGCGAAACTTCCTGAGTTATCGCCCGCAAAAATTTTCACAAAGTGAATTATAGATATTTCAAAAAAATTTTCAAGTTATCTGAAAAGCTGACTAACTGAACTGTGGGATTGTATTCTGATAATAACGTCGCCGATTGATTGAGCCATAGACAGGACAATAATTTTTTCGGACTGTTTTTCAGGCGGAAGAGCAATCGTATCAGTTACCACAAGTTTTTCAATGTCAGAATTATTGACTTTTTCGACAGCATTTTTGCTCAAAACTGCATGAGTACATGCGGCGAGAACAGATTTTGCACCGAGTCTTTTTAAAGCCTTCGCACCTTCGCAAAGACTGCCCGCAGTATCAACAATATCATCAATCATTAAAGCAACTTTTCCTTTAACGTCGCCGATAATATTCATGACTTCAGCCTCACCGGGACGCGGACGACGTTTTTCAATAATTGCAATGGGAGATTTAAGGAAGTCTGCTAAAATTCTTGCACGAGTAACACCGCCCAAGTCAGGAGAAACTACAACCAATTCCCCGCCGAAATCATGCCCGTTGAAATAATCCGCGAAAACAGGAGCTGCCGCCAAATGATCAACGGGAATATCAAAAAATCCTTGAATCTGTCCCGCGTGCAAGTCTACGGTAACAACTCTGTTCATTCCCGCCGCAACCATCAAATTTGCAACGAGTTTTGCGGAAATAGGTTCACGTCCGCGAGTTTTTCTGTCTTGACGGGCATAAGCATAATAAGGAACAACCGCCGTAATACTGCGTGCAGATGCACGTTTGCAAGCGTCAGCCAATACAAGCAAGTCCATCAAATTATCATTGACAGGCTGAGAAGTCGGTTGAATGATAAAAATATCTTTGCCGCGAATACTGTCACTAATCATAACTTGAGTTTCGCCGTTGTTAAAACGACCGACAAAAGTATCGAAGAGTTCCACACCGATATACTCGGAGATTTTTTTCGCAAGTTCGATATTTGCGTTGCCGGTCATCAAACAAAGATTTTCCGTACTGCAGTTATTTTTTTCCATTTGAAATTCCCCCACTGCTAAAAAAACTTTTTATCAATAAATAAAGCGACATCATGCAGAAAAATTTTCCTGCACTTTGTCACTGAATTATTTTTTTCCATATTCTCCTGCCGTTTTTCCGTCAAGAGTTGCTCTGGTACTTTTAACGCCTTCAACAGTTTTTTCGGTAATTGCGTAAGACGTTGAATTTATTTTTACAGATTCACTGCCACCCTGAAAAGCATTTCCTGTAGGCGGTTTCAAATTGTCGAGGTCTTGAATATAATTTTTTAAGTCGCTCAACTGTGAAGGAGGTGAACCCGTTTCCATTTCATAAATCGCAATAGCAGAATCAAGAGTAGAAAGGTCAGCCTGAATTTTTGCGGTATTGGCTTTTGCCGTAATATCTGTAAATCTCGGCACTGCAACTGCGGCAAGAATTCCGATGACTGTTACCATCAAAATTACTTCCAAAGTTGCAAACCCTTTCTGGTTCATGGACTCAACTCTCCTTTTGTAAAAAAATTTTCATCGTGATTTTACTACATTTAATCTTCTGCGTAAAGTCAACTGCGAAACTGTTCATGACACGGGGATTTGATAAAATTTTTCTCAAATTCTGTCCGAATTGCTGTTGCAAATGGTCTAGGGCGTGTTGGTAAAGTCTAAATTTTTATCATGACGGTGGCAAGAAGAACAAAATTTAAAAAGCAAACGGACAATTTGTCGTAACGTGTTGCAATGTGTCTGTAGTGTTTGATGCGATTAAAAAATCTTTCGATAA
>JAFZMV010000037.1 GCA_017553205.1 Selenomonadaceae bacterium
GAAAATTTATTTTATTTTTTTTGCGACGTTTCTCGGGGTCTGGGGCGGGGATAAGTCCCAGCGTGGCGAAATCGACTTGGCAAGTTCGAGGGGCAACACGGACGTTGTCCCGCAGAAATTGCTTAGTCGGTTCCACGTTTTACTTAAAAAATTTTCTACATTCTCCAGATACAGAAAAGAAGTGCTTTTTTTCGCATAATTACGCCAAAAATCGACTTGACTTTGTATGTGTACACATACTAAAATTATGCTGTGACATACAAACTCAAAAAAATAGAAAGGAGCTAGCACAAATGGCAGAATTTGTCAAGGGGGAAACTTTAAAAAGTTCTGAAAAAGAGGATTTCGACAAAAATCTTATTTCATTGCCGAAATCGAAAAAATACCTCGTAATTACCGATGACGACGGAAATGTTAAAGGGTATTTTCCACTCAAAGAAAAAAAATTAGGAAAGGACTGGATCGCTTTGTATCAGCAAGCTATTTCAACTATTGCAGATATGAATTTGCCAAATGAACAGTACAGAGTTTTTTTGAAATTGCTGAGTAAAGTTGATTTTGAAAATTATTTGACTGTTAGTCAACAAAATATTGCTGACGAACTTTCTATGAAGCGTCCTAATGTTACTAAAGCCATAAAAGCACTGTGCGAAAAAAATATTGTTATCGAAGGGCCGAGAGCAGGTTTAAATAAAACTTACCGCCTTAATCCTTATATCGCACATAAAGGGAAAAATCGCAAAGAAACAATTCTTGATTTTGAAGCTGAACTTGTCAGACAGGGCAAAAATATTACAGACGCTGACATAACAAAGAAATAAAAATCTTTTTTTTACTCCTTCGGGAGTTTTTTTATTGATTTGGAAAAATATCTACCAGTATTATAATTCCCGATAAATTTTTTTCTGAAGAATTTCCTCTTTATCGAAGTCTGTCATCAAGTCCCAATCTTTTTCCATTTCCAAACAATTATTAGGGCAATAAGCAACAAGAGGAACAGCGTCGGGTTCACGCAAAATGGCATTGGCGATAGTGGAAACGAGAGAAATTTTGGACTGGTCGGGCAATTTTTCAGGAGCGACAACTTTGTAATGAACGGGACGTTTTTCTTGAGATAAAATGGTGTGCAAAGTATCTACTTGAGATTTTAAATGGCGGATACGTTTGTGGAGATTTTTACGCCGACGTTCAACTTCCTCATGTTGGCTAAGAAACTGTCTAAAAACTTTTTTATAGAGTATCATCACAATAACAATCCAGTAACTTTTCTTATGAATTTTTCATCGTGTCACAATGCGTTTTTTTTGAGATATTAGACAGGTTCTTAGATTCTCGAAAGGTTTAGAGCAAGCTGCACGGGATTATTTTGCACAGCACCCCGACAAGAAACCTAGAATCAACGATTGTCCCAGAGAGAAGGTTGTCGCTCGTCTCGAAAATGCAATTTATCAACTTTTCTACCGCAACTATAAAATTCCTCAGCTGTTAAAGAAAATTGCAGAAGGTTACGAGGCTTTGACTGCTTGGGTTAAGGAAACTCTCACTGAACTCGGTTATGAACATCTCTGTGATAATCCTATGGCACTTCCCAGACCTCCGACTGATGACGGCTTGGAATATGCTTTCCACCTCGACATTGACAATCTGTAACTTCATGGAGAGAGTTAAGCGATGAATTAGCCGTAACCACAGGAGGAGAGAGGCGTAGCCCCCCGTGCGTTACGCGCTGAAATTGTCAGAATATTTAGATTAAATATATACACTACTGAGGTCTGTTTGCAAGCCTCTTCCACTGTTGCTCCGTTTTCCTGAGTGACATTCAAGAGAGCGGAAATTTTACGAAGAATTTTTTCATTTTCCATTTTGAAACCTCCAAAAAAAACGGAAACGGGACAAAGCCCGTTCCCAACAAAATTTTTTTAAGCGACTTTTTCTTGAGAGTGCTGGCAGTCGTAACACAAACATTTTCCAAATTTATTTTTTGAGTAGTCGGCAACTTTTTGAGAAATTGAAGTTCCGCAGTCAGCACAAACATTGGAATTATTTTTTGTTTTCGGTGAATTTTTGAACGAAGAATTTTTATTCCCGTTCATAATCTCGTCGGTGTGCGTATCACCTTCAGGGTCGTCATCGGTTGCGATAGCCAAAGAATTTCTGTAAGCATATTTTATTGCTTGAGTTTGGGCTTTGGCGAGGCTTTTATCTCCGGCATCTTGACCTGAACCGACACCGGAAATTTTAGCAGTTTCTCCGCTGTCGCTGTCAATCAAAGTGATGACAATTTTAACGCTCGCCAAAATTTCTTTGTTTCCTTTTGAAGTGGTGACTTCTCGTGTGTCCATAATTTCAACTTCAACGGAAGTCATAATTCCGTTCTTTGTCAGCGATTCATTCACCATTTCCAAAACGTCCTTCGCTTTGTCGTACTTATAGTTGTGGAAATCGTTAGTTCCGTTTTTAGCGACGTGACTGCACGCCTTCATCACTTCTACCATTTTTTTTGCCA
>JAFZMV010000002.1 GCA_017553205.1 Selenomonadaceae bacterium
AATTTTCTTGATTGCAAATTCCCGTTTCATCGCCGAATAAAATCATTCCGCCTTCTTTTTTTGCCTTTGACACAATTTCCGGGAATGTGACTTCTTGAAATTCTTTAACTGCCGTTGCACTTTGTTTTGTCGCCCTCTTTGCAGGTCTTTGACACGTCATCCCCCAGCGTCGCAGATAATCCGTTATTGTCGTCAGTGGCATTTCTATTCCATATTTTTGCTTTATGAATTCTTGAATTGCTTCCCGACTCCACAATGAATATGGCAATTTAAAATAGTCCGGCGTGTATTTTATGATTGCAGATTTTATTGTTTCCATTTTCCGATATTTTTTCAGAACTTGACAGGCATAATCGTCGTTTATATTTAGAAGTTCTCCGATTTCTTTTATTGCATATCCTTTTTCTTTAAACTCAATTATTCTGCTTTTGACGTACTCTCGAATTTCAGGGTTCGTCTTTTTTAAATTCATTCTTTACATATTTTTCGCATTTTTTGTCGACGGAGCAATAAAAAATTGGCAGGGAGGTGCGGACGAAAAGTTGGACTCAGAAAGGAGTAGGCATGTACAAGAAGGAAGAAAAGGAAAAAGCTTTGAAACTTTATGAGGAAGTAAAATCCGTCAAGAAAGTAATTCAATAGTTAGGGTATCCGACGAGAGAAGGTTTATATAAATGGCTGAGAGATTCAAAAAATCCGCCAGATAAAACAAAAACTCCACGAAGAAGAATCAACAACAGCCCCGAACATCCGTTGCATCCGCCGACTGAACTAAAGTTGGAAACAATTCGACGTTGCTTTGAGTGTGGAGAAAACGTAAAATTGGTATCAGATGAAATCGGCTACAGTCGCTCAACAATTTATGCTTGGAAACGGCTCTACGACAAAAAAGGAGCAGTGGCGTTTATGAGATACCAAGATATACCGCGAGAAAAAATTGAAGAATCTTCAAGTGCAACTTCTGAAGAAATTGCTGAATTGAAGGCTCAATTGCGAAAAATGCAGTTAAAAATTGATGTATTGGAGGAAACGATAAAAGTCATAAAAAAAGACCGCGACGCCGATCTGAAAACCTTGAAAAATAGGGAGAAGGCAACGATAATCGATGTCCTGAAGAATGAGTACTCGTTGCCGTAACTTCTTGAAATCATGGGAATTACCAAAAGTATCTATTACTACTTGAAAAATTCCGAAATTGATAAATACCGTGAGCTGAGAATAAAAATTCGAGAAATTTTTGAAGAAAATCGCGAAGTTAAAATTAAGCGAACGAGAAAATACAATTCGTACAAAGGGGAAATAACACCTGCGGTTGAAAATTTAATATCAAGAGATTTTCATGCGGATAAGTCGAATGAAAACGGCTCAGCGATTTCACCGAATTTGCGATTACTGCATGAAAAGTTTATCTGTCGCCGATAGTCGATTGTTTTGACGGCTTTATTCCTTCGTGGACGATTGGAACGGAAAAGTGTTGATAAACTCAAAACTAATGAGAAACCAATTTTGCATACTGACTCACTACAGGTGGCAGGGTTGGATTGACATTTGTCCAGTTTTTTGTCCGCACCTCCCGACCGTAGCAGATTCTTACACAAACTTTTTTATTTAACGAACACGCATCGAAGTCGCAACTCGTGCAATTTCTCCCGCTTCGACTCCTGCAGGCATATACAAAAATATTTTATCCGAAATCATACTTACCGAACCGTCCGAAATATAACAAACACCGTTTACAAAATCGCTGATTCTGCGTTGTTCGCTCTCAATTACATTTTCATAATTTACAACAGCCGCTTTTTTGTTGAGAATGTCATCAGCAATTCCCACAACTTGATCAAAAGTTTCAGGCATATAAATTTTCACTGTCAATTCATTAGGCTTAACCACCGTCAAACTCGGGCGGGCAGTTGGCATAGAAACCGAAGTATCTCTGTAAGCCGTATAAAGTCTGCCGTCCATCGAAGTTGTCCCAACATCTGAAGTTTCTTTTGTGTAACTCATACTTCCTCCGCCTGTCGCAACTTTTTTGGCACTAATTCCTCCCGCAGATTGAGCCGCAACTTTCTCTTCAGTTTTGCTCTGAACTTCCTCTTCTTCTTCTTGAAGAGGTTCAAGCGGCATAATTATATCGGTAACTTTTTTTATCCAGTCCATAACCATACGCATCTTCCTTCCATTACTAATTCTTTCAACAAGCTCGCGTATTGTAACATACTTTTCCGACTTTTGTAAAGAATTTTTCAATTTATTTTCATTTTTGCCCTTAAAGCACAAAAAAAATCCGCCACATTTGACGGAAAAAATTTTATTAATATGACAACTTTTAATTTTGATTCTGTTTGCGTGTTACTTCAACTTCAACATAATCAATCGGTCCCGCGATAGGTACGCTGGGTTTGCGAACTCTGACAGTTGCCTCTTCCATGTGCGGAAACTTTGCAAGCAACTTGTCTGCGATATGTCCGCCTAATGCCGCCAACAACTGAAAACGCTGATTTTCGGTAACTTCTTTGACAATGTCATATACTCTTGCCGTGTCTACACCGTCATTGAGATTATCGGAATTTACTGCGGCATCGTTATTCGTCGTCATTTCGACATCAAAGAAAAACTTTTGCCCCTGTTCACGCTCATACTCATAGTAACCATGAAATCCGTAGAACATCATGTTCTTAATGCTGATCTTTATCATATCCAAACCTCCCAGAAAAGTTTTTTTCTATTATATCACAGTCAAAAATTTTATCAACTTCAAGGCACGTTATTCCCACGGACGTTTCATAAATTTTAGTTGGAAATGACATCAAGAAGAAGTTGATCATTGAGTAGACAATTCAAAAGATTTTGACTGATACTTCGTTTACTTTTAACTTTAGCCAAATATTTTTTGTGTAAAGCATTGGCGAACTTTCGGAGAATATTTATAGTTATGTGTGCTTGTTCTGATTGGCGATTGAGTTTCAGATCGTAAAAATCAGATTGAGCTTTTCTTCTTTCTTATTTTGAAAAAAAACTCCTCTAAAAAATTAGAGGAGCCGTGCAAAAACGCTCTGAAATTTTTATTTAGAAAACTTTTTCGAAAAAATTTTACTCATTGAAATAACTGTAAGCTCTTGCAGCAACTGCCAACTGCTGCTGTTTGTCTGCGGAAGTATTATTTGCTTCCTGAAAACCGGTTGCAGATGCGGGAGATTCGCTACCGGTGTTTGAAACTTCCATGTAGTCATCGTCACGCTCCATAATTTCCGCAACTCTGTCAACTGAAGCCTCGATTAACTCTTTATTTTCCTTCTGGAAATGACTGGTTCCCAATTTTGTTTCGTTACCCGCGTTTGAAACGTGCGGGTTGCTCTCGTGCATTCTCACAGCGGTTGCTTGTCCGCCCAAGCGGTCAACTTGAACATTGTTCTGTCTGAAAGACAGAGTCAAATTGCCGCCTCCTCCGATACCTTGCACAGCCATGAAAAACCCTCCTTCCTTGAAAAAATCCCTGAATCATTTTTTGTAGAGCATCTGCACAAAAAAACTATCATCACGAAAATAAAACACTTCACATTAATTTTTTCGTAGCAAAATTTAATTAACTTAAATTAAACTCAAAAAAATTCTTCGATTCAAGAGAAAATATCTTTTATTAAATGCCCGTGTGACAGTATAACGGGTCAATTCCTATTTTTCTTACGTTTTTTGTGCATGATGTAAATTCCCGCAACAACTATCACGCAGACCGCAACAAAGATCATGCTGGCAGTATGTCCGATTTCAAGAAGATATTTCCAGCCCTCTCCGAATTTCATTCCCGCGAACAAAATAAGAGCCGTCCAAGGCAAACTTCCCATAAAAGTATAAAACAAAAACGCTTTGAAATTTACGCGGGCAAAACCTGCAGGAAGGGAAATAAAAGTTCTGACGACCGGTAACATTCTGCTGAAAAAAACTGCACGAATTCCGTATTTGTCAAACCACTTTTGAGCCAAATCAACATGAGATTTTTTTATCAGAAAATATTTCCCGTACTTGTCAACAAAATTTCTTCCTCCGCGACTGCCGACAACATAAGCGAAAATTGATCCCGCCATTCCTCCGACCATTCCCGCGATCATTGCTCCCGTAAAAGTCATGCGGTCAGCAAAAATCAAATAGCCCGAAAATCCTAAAATCAATTCGCTTGGAATCGGTATGCAGGCATTTTCCATCGCCATTAAAACCGCGACAGCAAAATATCCGTAAACGTCAATAAAATTTAAAAAGCTTTGTGTAAGTTGCTCCATAAAATCTTTTCTCCTACTTTATAACCATCACGGGGATTTTTGATTCTTCAATAACTTTTTGACTGACGGAACCGAGCATGGCACCTTTAAATAAACCGAGTCCGCGACTTCCCATGATAATCATATCGGATTTTTCAACTTCAGCAGTTTTTAAAATTGCTTTTGAAATTGAACCTGTTTCAACATGTTTCTTCGCAGAAATATTTTCCGGCAGTTTCTCCCAAATTCTGTCAAAAATTAAATGACTGGGAATATCTTTATTAATTTCGCTGGCGACGTAAACAAAATCCATCTCCGCCCCGCATTTTTCAGCAAGATAAATTGCCTCGTCAACAGCCTTACAGCCATGTACAGAACCGTCTACAGGCACAAGAATTTTTTTTATGGCAGACAAAAAAAGACCTCCTCACTTTCTTAATTTTAACTGTCTTAGTTCCTTTTATCTTTCCAGCCCGTAATATTTTTTTGACGAGCACGAGCAATGGCAAGATTTTTTTCGGGAACATTTTCGGTAATTGTCGAGCCCGCTCCGACATAAGAATTATTTTCCAAAGTGACGGGAGCAACAAGATTTGAATTACAGCCGACAAAAACATTATCGCCGATTGTCGTACGAAATTTTTTCTTGCCGTCATAATTAACAGTGATTGTTCCGCAGCCGATATTACAGCCAGAACCCATATCAGTATCACCAAGATATTGAAGGTGCGGAAGTTTTGAGCCTTCGCCGATATTTGAGTTTTTAACTTCAACAAAATTTCCGATTTTAACTTTCGGGAAAATTTTACTGCCCGGTCTGATATGAACATAAGGCCCAAGAATTACATCATTGCAAATTTCTGATTCGTGGCAGTAACAAAACTGAGCTTGAACATTATCACCGACAATCATATCAAAAAATCTGCTGTTCGGTCCGATTGAACAATTTTCACCGATTTTAGTTTTTCCTTCAATAAAAGTATTCGGATAAATAATTGTATCCTGTCCAACTTCAACTTCTGAATCAATAAAAGTTGTAGCAGGATCAATAATTGTAACTCCGCTTTCCATGAGAGAAATATTTTTTTTCTGACGAAGAATTTTTTCAGCCTCCGCAAGCTGGACTCTTGAATTTATTCCGAGTGTCTGCGTGTAATCTTCGGCAGTGTACGCAGAAATTTTTTCTCCTGCACTTTTTAAAATCGTCAAAACATCGGGCAAATAATATTCACCCTGTGCGTTATCGTTTTTAACTTTTGTGAGAGCGTCAAAAAGTTTTTTCACGTCAAAACAATAAATTCCCGCATTGACTTCAGAAATTTTTTTCTCTTCGTCGGTTGCGTCTTTATGTTCGACAATTTTTTTCAAACTGCCGTCAGATTCTCTGATAATTCTTCCGTAACCTGTCGCGTCAGGCATTTCGGCAGTCAAAACAGTTGCGGCGGCATTTGAATTTTCATGAGCGGCAGAAAATTTTTTCAAAAGTTCGCCGTCAATCAGCGGAGTATCCCCGCATAAAATCATTAAAGTTCCGGTCGAGTTTTCAAAATTATTTTTCGCACACAAAACCGCGTGACCTGTTCCGAGTTGTTCAGCCTGCAAAACAAATTCCACGTCAGAAATTTTTTCTTTGACAAGTTCCGCACCGTTTCCGATTATCACGACTTCGCGAGTTGATCCCGCAGATTTTGCCGCGTCAATAACATGTTGCAACATTTCTTTCCCGCAAACTTTATGCAAAACTTTCGGCAATTTACTTTTCATGCGAGTGCCTTTTCCAGCCGCCAAAATTACAGTTTCCATTAAAACACTTCCCTCTTTAATTTACAAAGTTAAATTTGACAAATTCTATATCGAACCTAAATTTTTTTCAACAATTAAAGCAGAAAGAAATTTTCTGAAAATTAATTTTTGTTCATCAGTTACGCTTAATTTGCAATGAATTTTCAAAAATGTTATACTGCCCGCGAAGTTCGGTTTTTATGCGAAAAAATTTTTTTGTTTTTAGGAGGTTGTATTTATGAGCAAAGATGCTGTAGCATTTGTTTTTTTCAACTGCGACGAATATAAAAGCGAAAATTCCATGAACATTTTCTACAATCATACTGTTTTCAAAAATATGAAAGGTTCTCGTAAGGCTCTTTTGAAAAAAGTTAAAGACGAAGCTGAAGAAAAACGTATTCAGATTGCCAGTGAAAATTTTTCAAAAGTTGAAAAGTTGATTCTTGAGGGAGATCCTGCTGAGGCAAGTCAGTACATTCAGTTTGGAGCGATTAAAGCTTTTGATTGTTTTTAATCGGAGTTTATCATGGCGGACTCAAAAAAAATTGCTCTTTTCATTGACGCGGACAACATTCCCGCAAAATATGGAAAGATAATCATGGAAACTCTCCAGAATCGCGGAGAAATTTTTATCAGGCGGGTTTACGGCAACTGGGAAAAAAATTCTCTGCATGGCTGGAACGAATGTATTTTAAATTATGGTCTGCTTGCCGTTCAGCAAATGGATTTTACTTCCGGAAAAAATGCAACTGATATGTCACTGACCATTGACGCAATGGACGTGCTTTATCAGAGGCAGGCAGAAATTTTTGCCATAGTTTCCGATGACAGTGATTTTACTCCGCTTGCCGTAAAACTTCGCGAACGTGGAGTTTATGTCGTCGGTCTTGGAAAAAAAAATAAGGCATCAAATTCATTCCGCAGTGCGTGTAATGAATTTATCGAAATGGAAGTTTTGGAAGAGGATAACGCGGAAAAAAATACGAGCGAAAATTTAAAAACCGAACTTGAACCCGTTAAAGCCGCTCCTGTTTCCAAAATTATTTCCGTTCCGAAATCTCTGCCTATTCCTGCTGAAAAAAAATCGCCCGCAAAGAAAAAGTCACCCGAAAAAAAGATGACTCTTGAACAAAGATTTGTATGGTGCGGGCAGAACGGTTTAAAAAATCCGAAGAAAAAATTTCAGCAGGTTCACGATATTCTTCATGAATCAGCAAGAGTGCATGCCGATTCAAACGGCTTTGCTCCTTTGAATTATGCGGGACAGGATCTCAAGAAAAAAAATTTGGGATTCGGTATAAAAAATTTCGGCTACTCTCTTCTTCATGAATTTATCGGCGACTTCCCCGACTTGTATGAACTTACCCGCACAAAAGGCGGAAAAAGTTTTCGTTATAAAATTAAAAAATAATCGACTGAAGGGAGGTATTTTTTTGAGAGAACTTTTAGAAGTACTGGAAAAAAATTCAAGAGTACCGGTGAGCGAACTTGCCGCAATGCTCCAAAAATCCGAATACGAAGTTGAAAAAGAAATTGAAAGACTGGAAAAAGAAAAAGTTATTCTGTCATACGGTGCACTTGTAAACTGGGAGCGTTACGGTGATGATGTTGTTACCGCGATTATCGAAATAAATTTGACTCCGCAACGTGAAGTCGGTTTTGATGCTATCGCAGAAAGACTTTACCGCTATGATGAAGTTCGCACAGTTTATTTGATGAGCGGAAATTTTGATCTTCTTGTTATTATCGAGGGAAAATCTTTAAAAGATATTTCAAATTTCGTTTCGACAAGACTTTCGACAATCGAAGGCGTTACACAAACACGCAGTCATTTTTTGTTGAAGGCTTACAAAAAAGACGGAGTAATTTTGGACGATGACGAACAAGACAGAAGATTGGTGGTAGTGCCATGAGTTGGAGTAATAAACTTTCTAATTCTGTGCAGTCAATCGCACCGAGCGGTATCAGAAAATTTTTCGATATTGCCGCGAAAATGAAAGACGTTATTTCTTTGGGTGTCGGCGAACCTGATTTTGTAACTCCTTGGACTATTCGTGAAAGTTGTGTTTACGGTCTTGAAAGAGGATATACAAGTTATACTGCTAATCGCGGAACTTTGGAACTTCGCACGGAAATTGCCAATCACTTCAAGAAAAATTATCAAGTCGAATATGATCCCGAAACAGAAATTTTGGTGACTGTCGGAGTCAGTGAGGCTTTGGATTTGGCTTTGCGTGCAGTTTTAAATCCCGGCGATGAAGTTTTAATCCCTGAGCCTTGTTATGTTTCTTATCAAGCCTGCACGACTTTGGCGGGCGGTGTTCCCGTTTCTGTTCCCGCAAAAATTGAAAATGAATTCAGAATTACTCCTGAAGAACTTGAAAAATTTTTGACGGAAAAAACAAAAGTGCTTTTAATCGGTTATCCCAATAACCCTACGGGAGCAATTATGGAGCGGGAAGATTTATTAAAAATTGCCGATTTCGCCGAAAAAAATGATTTGATTGTCATTTCTGACGAAATTTACGGGGATTTGACTTATAACGGAGTTCATGAATGTTTTTCTGCACTTCCGAACATGAGGGACAGAACGATTTTGTTGAACGGTTTCAGCAAGGCTTACGCTATGACCGGCTGGCGTATCGGTTATGCTCTTGGCAATTCTGATTTTATCGGAGCGATGACAAAAATTCATCAGTATTCCATGTTGTGTGCACCTATAACTGCTCAAATGGCAGCTGTTGAAGCCTTGAAGAACGGCGAAAAATACATGAAAAAAATGGTTGCGGAATATGACAGACGCAGACATTTAATTTATGACGGCTTTAAAAAATTAGGTCTGGAAAGTTTTGAACCGCGAGGAGCTTTTTATATTTTCCCGAATATTTCTTCAACAGGTTTGACTTCCGAAGAATTTGCAGAAAAATTAATTATGGCGGAACATGTCGCACTTGTTCCCGGTACGGCTTTCGGAAAATCCGGCACAGGTCATGTCCGCTGTTCATACGCCACAAGCACAGAAAAAATTTCTGAGGCTTTAAACCGCATTGAACATTTTTTGAAAAAATTAAAATAAAAAAAATTTTTGACGCAAAAAAAATTATCCTCCAAATACGGAGGATTTTTTTTTCAGAAATTGGAAAAACTTTTTTGTAATTTTTATTTGCGATTGTCAAAACAAGTTAAAAGAAACGGTTTCTTAGTTTCTACTCTTCTGCACGCGGGATTAAATCAGAGGGTTTTAAAGTTCCTTCTGCACGGCGTTTGGAAAATTCTGCAGTCGCGGAAAAAAGAACGTCGCTGGAAGAATTTAAAGCCGTTTCGCATGAATCCTGAAGAACTCCGATAATAAATCCAACGCCGACAACCTGCATTGAAATGTCTGAAGAAATTCCGAAACTTGAACAAGCTACGGGAATCAAAAGCAATGAACCGCCCGCAACTCCTGACGCTCCGCATGCTCCGACTGTGGAAATTATGCAGAGCAAAAGTGCTGTCGGCATGTCAACAGAAATTCCAAGTGTGTGGGCAGTCGCCAAACTCAAAACAGCTATAGTTATTGACGCTCCCGCCATGTTAATTGTCGCACCAAGAGGAATGGAAACTGAATAAACACTTTCATCAAGTCCAAGACGTTTGCAAAGTCCCAAGTTGACTGGAATATTTGCCGCAGAACTTCTTGTAAAAAATGCGTAAAGTCCGCTTTCTCTCAAAGTTGCCAAAACTAACGGATAAGGATTTACTCTGAGTTTGAACCAAACAATAATCGGATTCATAATCAAAGCAACGGTGAAAAATGCTCCAAGCAAAACTGCAAGAAGTCGAGCATAACCCAAAAGTGCATCAATTCCTGAAGTTCCAATCGCGTCCGCAACAAGTCCCATAATTCCGAAAGGTGCAAAACGAATTACCCACTGAACAACTTGAGTTATTGCTCTTGCCAAATCTGCAAGAACTTCATGAGTTTCGTCGCCGGCTTTTCTGAGAGCCAGACCGACAATAACGCCCCATGCCAAAATTCCAATGTAATTTGCATTCGTTAAAGCGTGAATAGGATTATCAACAACATTCATGATAACATTTTGCAAAACTTCGATAATACCTGACGGTGGAGTAATTTCTGCACCGCTTGTTTGCAGGCTTAAAGTTGTCGGAAATAAAAACGACGCGGAAACTGCAACCAACGACGCACAGAAAGTTCCTATAACGTACAGCATTATTATCGGTTTCATTGTCGAACTTGATTCTGCTTTTTGTGAAAGTGCATTCATTACCAAAACAAAAACCAAAATCGGTGCAACGGCTTTCAATGCACTGACAAATAATTTTCCGAAAACCGCAACTACAGGAATCACGGAAGGAATAAAATACGCTAAAAAAATTCCTATAACCAGACCTATGGCAATTAATTTTATTAAAGCCGTTTCGCCATAAATCTTGCCAACTTTAGAAAACAATTTAAAATTACCTCCCAAAAATTTTTATAAATTTATTTCAAAGCCTCGACTAAAGTCGCGGCATTTTTTTTCATTGCATTTATATAAGCGTCGGAATTTTGCGGAGTAGATTCTCCTGTTGTAACAGGGTCAAGAACAAAAATTTTTGCTCCCGTTTCTCTGGCAATAGTTTCTGCTGCTTTTGGAGAATATTGCGGCTCGGTGAACAAAACTTTTACGGGCAGATTGTTTACAAGTTTTATTGTGTCGGAAAGTTCTTGAGGAGTCGGCTCTGTCCCGGGTTCACGCTCAATTACTCCCGCAATTTCTAATTTAAATTCCGCCGCAAAATACGGGAAAGCCTCATGAAAAGTCACAATATCTTTGTTCGGCAAATTATCTAAAGCCAAGTGCATTTCGTCGCGTAATGTTGAAAGTTTATCAAGATAAGCCATCGCATTTTTTTTATATGCGTCAGCATGTTCAGGGTCGGCTATACAAAGCTGGCTTGTAATTGCCTTGACTTGATGCATGGAATAAGTGACGCTCATCCAAACATGCGGATTTATTTCGTCGCCGTCTTTCAGCGTGAAAATTTTATCGGATTCGGATGCGTCAATAATTTTTAAATCTTTTCGGCTCGAAGTAACTTTTTCAAGAAAATTTTCCATGCCCAAGCCGTTCACGATAAAAATATCAGCAGTTTCCAAAGTTTTCATGTCCTCTGTAGTCAGCTGATAATCATGAAGACAGCCTGTTTGAGGTTTGGTTAAATTTATAACTTCAATGCCGTCGATATTTCCCGCAATATTCACCGCGTCAATATACATCGGATAAAATGAAGTGACGATTTTTAATTTTCCGTCGTCAGAATTTTTTCCGCAGCCCGTCAAAGTAAAAATCATCAGCAAAATAAAAAAAATTTTTTTCATCTTCAAAATTACTCACCTATAATCCTTACTTCGGGATTTAAAGTCACGCCGTGAACTTCGCAGACTCTTTTTCTGACTTCTTCAATTAAATTCAAAACGTCTTTTGCAGTTGCTCCTCCGACGTTTACAACAAATCCCGCATGTTTTTCTGAAACCATTGCCCCGCCGACTCTCAAACCTTTCAAGCCGGTCTTGTCAATCAAAGTCCCTGCAAAATATCCTTTAGGACGTTTAAAAGTACTTCCCGCACTTGGTAATTCCAAAGGTTGTTTACTTTCTCTGCGTTCAGTAAAATCCGCCATTTTATTTTTTATGTCGATTTTATTCCCCGCCGTCAAATTTAATTCAACTTCGCAGATCGCATAGTTATTTTCCTGAAAAATACTTTTTCTGTAACCGAGATTTAAATTTTCTCTGCCGAAATTCATCAATTTTCCGTCAGGCGAAACAGCTTTGACATTTTCGACAATATTTTTCATTTCGCCGTCATAAGCTCCCGCATTCATAAAAACCGCTCCGCCGATACTTCCGGGAATACCTACAGCAAATTCCATTCCCGTCAAAGAATGTTCCGCCGCAAATTCAGAAACACTTTTCAAACTTGCACCCGCACCCGCGATAATTCTATTTCCTTCAGCACGAACAGAGCCGAAAAATTCTTCGGTGAATTTTACGACCGCTCCGCGAATTCCGTTATCAAGAACCAAAACATTTGAACCTTTTCCCAAAACTGTACAGGGAATTTTAAATTTTTCAATCAGCTTAAAAATTTTTTCGACTTCTTCAAAATTCGATGGAAAAATTAAAACATCAGCCGCACCGCCGATTTTAAAAGTTGTATGCTCGCTCATTTTCGCCTGAAAAATAAACTGTTCGTCTTTCAAAAATTTTTTCAGTTCTTCCTTAAATTCTTTCTTCCACAAAAAAAAATTCCTCCCAATCTCGCATAATAAAAAAATTTTTCTATTCGGTGAAGATTATACAGCTTTTTTTCATTGTTTTGAAGTACCTGAAACAAAAAAATCCTTCTCAATTTTCATCGAAAAGGATTTTTTATAGTTTTTTATTTCGTGTAATTTTTATTCGGATTCTTTTTCGCGTTCAATCAGCAAGTTCAAAAGTTTAATACCTGCTTCAGGAATGTTTGTACCGGGTGCGAAAATTGCAACCGCTCCGCTCTTGTAAAGGTGATCATAATCCTGAACAGGAATAACTCCGCCGATAGCAACCATAATATCTTCACGACCGCGTTTTTTGAGTTCTTCGACGAGTTCAGGCAATAAAGTATTATGACCTGCGGCAAGACTTGAAAAGCCGATCATGTGGACATCATTATCAACCGCATCTTGTGCAGTTTCATCAGGAGTCTGGAAGAGCGGGCCCACATCAACGTCCCAGCCCATATCCGCGAAACTGGAGGCGATAACTTTTTGTCCTCTGTCATGTCCGTCTTGTCCCATCTTCGCGACAAAAATTCTCGGACGATGACCGGAAATTTTTTCAAATTCATCAGCCAAAGCACGGGCTTTATCAAGTGCGGACTGATCCGTAAATTCACTGGAATAAACTCCGCTGATTGTGTGAATTGTAGCTTGATAACGTCCCGAAACTTTTTCTACAGCGTCAGAAATTTCTCCAAGCGATGCACGAACACGAGCCGCCTCAACAGCACATTCAAGCAAGTTTCCGTTATCGCGACTGTCAGCAGCTTTCGTAATTGCCTCAAGAGCCGCACGAACATCATCTTCATTACGTTCTGCACGAAGTTTATTAAGTCTTTCAACCTGTGCATTTCTGACGGCGGTATTGTCAACGGCGAGAATTTCAAGCGGATCTTCTTTGTCAAGTCTGAACTTATTCAAGCCGACAATAGTTTCGTTGTTGGAGTCGATACGAGCCTGACGACGAGCCGCCGCCTCTTCAATACGCATTTTCGGCAAACCTGTGGGAATAGCTTTTGCCATACCGCCCATTTGTTCAATTTCTTGAATATGAGCCCAAGCACGACGAATAATTTCATTCGTGAGAGCCTCAACGTAATATGAACCGCCCCAAGGATCAATAATCTTACAAACTGAAGTTTCATCTTGAATGTAAAGCTGTGTATTACGGGCAATGCGTGCAGAGAAATCAGTCGGCAGTGCAATAGCTTCGTCAAGTGCGTTTGTATGAAGTGACTGAGTATGACCGAGAGCCGCTCCCATAGCTTCCATAAGTGTACGAGAAATATTATTGAACGGATCTTGAGCAGTAAGCGACCAGCCTGAAGTTTGGCAGTGAGTACGAAGAGCCATAGATTTTGCTTGAGTTCCGCCCTGAGATTTAACAATTTTTGCCCAGAGAACACGAGCCGCACGCATTTTGGCAACTTCCATGAAATAGTTTTTGCCGATAGCCCAGAAGAAACTTAAACGTTTTGCAAACGCATCAACAGCCAAGCCGGCATTTTTACCTGTGCGAATATATTCAAGACCGTCAGCCAAAGTATAACCAAGTTCAATATCTGCAGGAGCTCCCGCCTCTTGCATATGATAACCAGAAATAGAAATTGAGTTGAATTTCGGCATGTATTTTGTCGTATATTCAAAAATATCTCCGATAATTCTCATGGACATTTCAGGCGGATAAATATAAGTGTTGCGAACCATGAATTCTTTGAGAATGTCATTTTGAATAGTTCCCTGCAAAATAGATTTATCAACGCCCTGTTCAATTCCGCTCTGAATGAAAAATGCAAGAATAGGAAGAACTGCACCGTTCATTGTCATGGAAACTGACATTTGATCCAGAGGAATACCGCTGAACAAAATATTCATATCGAGCATTGAGCAGACACTGACACCTGCTTTACCAACATCGCCGAAAACACGGGGATTATCAGCATCATAACCGCGATGAGTAGGAAGGTCGAAAGCTATTGACAAACCTTTTTGACCTGCCGCCAAATTTCTGCGGTAAAATGCGTTGGATTCTTCAGCCGTAGAAAATCCTGCATACTGACGAACAGTCCACGGACGGAAAACATACATTGTTGCATAAGGTCCACGCAAAAACGGAGGAATACCGCTAACAAAATCCAAATGATTCATGTGAGAGTATTCGTCATGATTATAGAAAGGCTTGACGGGAACATGTTCCATAGTCTTATAAGCCAAAGATTCATAGTCAGCCTTAGCCGCTTTTTCAAATTCAGCTTTCCAAGCCGCCTCGTCAACCTGCGGAGCGTCGCCAAGGCTAATTTGCGTGAAGTCGGGATTATTATAATTTGCCATTACGCGATCATTCCTTTCTTTTTCTGCATTGCTGCCAAAGTCTGATAGCAGTTTGAACGAATGTTAATATAATCGTCAATTCCTGCATTTTTGTAAGTTTCGACGAGTTCGGCGGGAGCAGTGCCGGCAAGATAAACCGTCGCATTAGGAAGAACTTCATGAAGTTTGGGAGCAAGTGCGGGAACAATTTCAGGATAAGTCGCATCAGTCGAACAAATCACAACTGCATCTGCATTGGATTCTTTTGCCGCCGCAACACAGTCATCAACAGTTTTAAAGCCGTTATTTCCGAGAACGTCAAACGCACCGACCTGCAAAAATCCTGTGCTGAAATCTGCACGGGCTTTATGTTGCGGAATCGGTCCCATGTTCGCGAGGAAAATTTTCACGTTGTCGCCTTTTTCGGCTTTGAATTTTTCGGTAGTTTCGCGAAGTTGTTCAAATTTTTCGCTCCAACGATGTTTGCCGATAACTTTAACTTCAATATCTCCGCCTTTGCCGAGAGCGTCGCGAAGTTCTGAAATGGTTGCACCTGCACAAGCCGCATCAATAACAGTATCAAAATTATTTGCGTCAACTTTGCCGAGTGCGTCTTGTGCGTTGACATTTGCAAGATAATTTTCGATAGCCTGTGTACGAATTTTTTTATTTTCGGCGAAATCTTCAGGACGCGGGTCAAGTCTTTCTTCAACCATGTTTGCGTACATGTTATTTCCGACAATTTTATCACGGCGAAGGTCTGAAGTTTTAAATCTTGACTCAAGAATTTTTTCAATTTCATCTTGCGGATAATTTTCTTGAAGGGCTTTGACAATTCCGCCCATGCTTTCAATTTTCTGGAACTCTGCCCAAACTTTTTCTTTAATTTGTTTCGTCAAAGTTTCGACTGCCCAAGAACCGCCTGCAGGATCAATCGGCTGTAAAAGTCCAAATTCTTCCTGCAAAATAATTTGCATATTGCGAGCAATACGACGGCTGAATTCATCGCCCTTTCTGATAGGTTCATCAAACGGAGCATTTTCAAAAGAATCAACACCGCCGACAACCGCACTGAAAAGTTCAGAAGTATTTCTAAGCATGTTGACGTAAGGATCATAAACAGTTTTGAAGAAAAGTGCAGGACGAGCATGAACATGAATCTGCTGAACTTTTTCACTTCCGCCGAATGCTTTTACAATTTCTGCCCAAATAGGACGAATTGCACGGAATTTTGCAACCTGCATGAAAAAGTTTGCACCTGCTGAAAAGCCGAACATAATTTGTTCTGCCGCCTCTTCAATCGTCAAACCTCTGTCGAGTAATGCACGAAGATAAGCAACCGCCGCACTCAAAGTGTAAGCAAGTTCTTGAATGTCATTTGCTCCGCCGTTGCTGAAAACGTCACTGTTGACGAAGAAAGTTTTGAGTTCGAGAGCATTTTTGACAGCCCATTTTGCAACAATTGCCGCCTCATCATAAAGTTTTTCAAGTGACTGATTTAATTCACCGTTTGCGGCAAGTTCTCCAATAGGATTGGAACCGATAAAGCCTTTGAGTTTTGAAACGTCGCCGCCGTTTTTCTTAACAGCAGCAACTATCAAAGCCATAATCGGCAGTGAACTTTGTCCCGCATAAACATAAAGCGGATATTTGTCGAGTTTCAAGCCGTTCAAAAGTTTTTCGACATCTTCAAGAGTTGTCAAACTTACTCCGCATTTACCGGGATGATCGCATTGACGAGCATCAACATTTCTTTTTGTCGCACAGTCAAGTTGAACATTGTAGATTGTTGAACCTTTGTCAATTTCATGTTTCAAAAGTTCGTTATTTTCTTCGGGGAAAGTTTCATCGCAAGCCTGAGCAATTCCCCAAGCCGCATTTACATAGCCGTTGACTTTTGCTCCGCGAAGATAATCGCCCATACCCGGAAAAGATTTTTTCGGAAGAATATCTTCAGTCGCCGCACGAAAATACATCGGATCAAAAGTAATTCCCTCGTAAGTTTTGGTGTACATTTTTTTCTCGAAAGGTGCTCCCTTCAAAAGTTCAATGCACGCCTCTTTCCATTCCTCATAAGTCGGAGGAGTAAACTCGTCCAGCGGTACATCAGGAAAATCTGTCTGCGATTCTGCTTTTTTAATAATCGCCTGCAAATCCAGTTCCGCTGATTTTGTTTCATCGCTCATACATTTCGTCTCCTTTTCTATATGCTGTATAAAAAAAATTTCTGCTCGACGAATTATCAGAAATTTTTTATTTTATAAAATTGAAATATAACGCAATTATTTTTTAAAGTCAACGCAGAATTTTTTTTGTCACAAAAAATTTTCCATAACCGCAGAAATAATTTCAGAGTTAAAACCCTTCGACGAAAGTTTTTGATACATTTTGCTTTTCAGTTTAAATTTTTCTTTCGTGTCCAAGTCGTCAAAATTTATTTCATGGAATTTTTTTTCAAGAATTTTGGCGGCAATTTTTTTTTCGCGTTTATCAGAATCAGGAGGAATTAAACTTTTTATAAATTCGTAATCAAAACCGCGTTGAATAAGTTTCATGCAAATTTGTCTGACGCTCAACTTTTCCGCCGAATAAAAAATTTCAAACTGTTGCCTGCAAGTTTCTTCGTCGTTCAAATAATTTCTTTTCTGCAAAGTTTCAATCGCGGAATCAATTTCGTTTTCGGAATATTTTTTTGCAAGAAGTTTTCTTTTTAAAGTTTTTGAACTTTGTTCTTGTTTCGCCAATAAATCCGCCGCCGTCATCAGTGCGGTTTTATTTTCTTTCACGCCTACCCCTCCAGCCGAAATAAATAAAAAATCCTAACGCGGTTACAAAATAAATAACGCTCGTCATTTGTGCAGATTTTAACAAACCAAAAACTAAATTTGTATAATCTCCTCGAAAATTTTCTAAAAAAAATCTTGCCGTCGCGTAAAACATAATGTACAAAGAAAAACACTGCCCGCGAAAATAATTTGTCGTGCGGAAAATTAAAAGCAGAGCAAAAATTACAATATCCAGTTGACATTCCCAAACTTCGGCAGGAAAAAGCGGCTGTGTTCCGTAAGTCTTATAAGCCAAAGTCGTATCAGGATAAATTATTCCAAAATTTTCTCCCGTCGGCATTCCGAAAGCGTCACCATTTAATAAATTTGCACAACGTCCCAAAGCCTGCCCCAAAATAATCGCAGGTGCAAGAATATCGGCAAGATGAATTACATCGAGATTATTTTTTTTCGCGTAAATTCCTCCCGCCAAAACTCCGCCGATAATTCCGCCTTGAACAGCCATTCCGCCCTGCCAGACATTTAAAATTTCCGTCAAATGATTTTGATAATAATTCCAGTCGAAAAAAAACACGTCCCATAATCTTGCACCGAGCAGCCCGAAAAATCCTCCGACTAATCCAATATCAACTAAAAATTTTTCATAGCCGCGTCCGTCAACTTTTGCAAAAAAATATCCTACTCCCGTCGCCAAAATTATAGACAAAGACAAAACTACTCCGTAAGAACGTATCGGAAAATCTCCAATAAAAAAAAGATACTGATGCATACGTCACCTGCCTAAAAATTTTTTCCATAATACGATACGGAAAAACAAAAATCAATATTTCATTGTATAGTCACAGAAAAAATTTTGTGATAAAATGCGGAAAATTTGAAAGAGAGGTTTTTTTGTATATGTCAGAAACAAATATTTCTAATCCGCGTTTTTATCCCAAATATCATCTTGCAGCACCGTATGGCTGGATCAATGATCCCAACGGTTTTTGTTTTTATAAAAACAGATTCCACATGTTTTATCAGTATCATCCGTATTCCACTGAATGGGGACCGATGCACTGGGGACATGCAACAACCAAAGATTTAGTTTCTTGGAACAATAAACCGATTGCACTTGCTCCCGACAGAGATTACGACAGAGACGGCTGTTTCAGCGGTTCCGCGATTGAAAAAGACGGAAAACTTTATTTGATGTACACGGGGCATGTAAATGCCGGAGATCATTGCGTTCAAACTCAGTGTTTTGCGGTTAGCGAAGACGGAGTTACTTTTGAAAAGATTGAAGGCAATCCTGTTATCGGCACTCCTGAAGAATTGCCCGACGTTGATTCTTTCGACTTCAGAGATCCGAAAGTTTGGAAATGCGGCGAAAAATATTACTGCGTTATCGGCTCAAAAACTCCTGAATATATTGGGCAGGTCGTTTTGTATGAATCGGACGACTTGAATAAATGGAATTTTAAAAGCATTGCCGTCCGCGACAAAAAAGACGAAAAAACCATGTGGGAATGTCCGAACCTTGCCGAACTTGACGGTGGCGACGTGATGATAATTTCCGTAACAATTCCGCAGGACAACGGGAACATTTGGCAAACCGAATATATTGCTGGAAAATTCGATTATGCTACAGGAATTTTTGACGGCGGTGAAAGAACTTTAATTGATTTCGGCACCGACTTTTACGCTCCGCAAATTACTACAACTCCCGACGGCAGAGTTATCATGATCGGCTGGCTTAGTATGTGGGGTGCAGGTATGCCCGAACAGGCTGACGGCTGGGCGGGAATGATGAGTATTCCCCGTGAACTTATTTTTGACAACGGAAAACTCAGAACTGTTCCGGTAAAAGAAATGTTAAAATTACGCGATAAACATTTCACGAAGAAAAATTTGTCGCTGACCGAAAAAACCTGCTTTAAAAGTTTTCGCGGAGATGTCGGCGAACTTTTAATTGAAGTCGATTTGAAAAATAATCCTGATTTTGCTGTTGAACTTCGTGCAGACGGAGATGAAAGAACTGTTTTGAGTTATAACTCCGAATCAAGAATTTTGAAACTCGACAGAGAACAATCCGGCGAAGGTCCGAAAAATCCCGGCGAAGTTGTACTGGAAAAATCTGACAAGTTAAAACTTCAAATTTTCCTTGATAAATCTTCAATAGAAATTTTTGCGAATGACGGAGAGGCGGCAATTTCCGCGAGAATTTATCCGAGAGAAACTTCACAACAAATTTTCTTCGTGCCTCAAAAAGAAATTCTCAAAATTACTTCGGCAACTTTCTACAGATTTAAATGCAACTGACTGTTGAAAATGTCGGATTTAAAATCGGCGAAAAAGAAATTTTGAGAAATATAAATTATTCTTTCGCGGAAGGAAAACGCACTTCAATTATCGGTGCAAACGGTGCGGGAAAATCCACGCTTTTAAAAATTATTTGTCTGCTGAATGAAAATTTTTCGGGTCGGGTGACTTTGGACGGAGATGACATGAAAAAATTTTCTCGAAAAAAAATCGCCAAAATCATGGCGGTTCTTCCTCAAGAAAAATCTGCTCCGCAAGATACAACAGTCAGGCAATTAACTTTTTTCGGGAGATTCCCGCACAGAAATTTTTTTGGCGGAGATTCAAAAAAAGATTCTGAGGCTGTCGAACTTGCTTTAAAAATTACGCGAATGAAAGAACTTGAGGACAGGCAAATTTCTTCGCTTTCCGGCGGAGAAAAACAGCGGGCTTGGCTTGCCATGACTTTGGCACAAAATCCTAAAATTCTTCTGCTTGACGAGCCGACAACTTATCTTGATATTGCTCATCAAATTGAAGTTATGGAAATAGTTGAAAATCTCAATAAAAATTTTGGCACGACTGTAATAATGGTTCTACACGATATAAATCATGTAAGATTTTATTCTGATGAAGTCATTGCCGTGAAAGACCATGAAATTTTTGCGGCGGGAAGTCCTGAAAAAATTTTAACGGCTAATTCTGTCGGGAAAATTTTTGATGTCCGTGCAGAAACTTTTACAAATGATGACGGCAGAAAAATTATTTTCCCTGTCGCCGTAAAATAAATGCAAATGTTTGGAGTTTCACAGTTTATTATTAAATTTTTGACAGATTGTTTTTTTATTAGACATTAACAAAACCAACATTTATTAAAAATTTTTCAATGGTAGTTAGTACAGGGAGGTGTTTATCGTGTCTATGGTTGTGAAAAACAATCTTGAGGCTGTTTACACTCTGAACACTCTAAACAAAAACAGTTCTGCATTGCAAAAAAGTTTGGAAAAAGTTTCGATCGGTCAAAAGATTGTCAGTGCAAAAGATGACTCTTCAGCTTATTCCATTTCAGAGAAAATGCGGTCGCAGATACGTTCTATGGATCAAGACAGCCGTAATGTTCAAAACGGTTCGGCACTTTTGAAAATTGCGGCGGGAGGTATCGACAGCATTATTGATGAACTTCGTAATTTGAAAGAGTTGTCAATAAAATCTGCAAACGATACAAACAGCGATGTTGACCGCCTTACAATTCAAAAGGAATTTCAGCAGAGAGTTGACAACATTACGGAGCTGGTAAACAGCACAAATTACAATGGTTTAACGTTGATGGGAGGAGATTACGGAATTAGAATCGGCGGCAAAGTTGAGGCCGGTGATCTCAGCGATTTGACAAAAAATTTCAAGCCGTATTCCAATTCAAAAGTTTCAAGTAATTTGACTAGCCGTTGTAGACTTAATGGCTCGTACGTTCAAGCTCAACACAGTTTTCAAAGTAATAACGGGTCTACTTATAAAGTCGAAGTAAATTTTTCGGAATTGGAAGCAGGAACTGATGTTGCCAACAATCTTAACGGCAAAGGTTTTATAATTTTGTGCAGTGGATGTAGTCAGTACCTCAACATAAAATTTGATTCGTCCACTGATTCTTCTACATATAATTCAAGTCCTGATCCCGGTAATTCTTTGGCTCGTGAATATACTATCGGAATAAAAAGTTTGACAAATGTCAGTGATCTTGCCGCTTTTATGTATAACGGAATTAAATCTTCAAATCCTGCAAACAGTTCGGCAGGAGATACCATCGTTATCGACATAAAACATTCGGTAAATATGGAAAAACAAGCCGACGGAAAATATACCATTAACAAAGGTGACACATATGCCCTGCAGTTTTTGACGGGTTCGGTTGAGAACGGGCAAGTAATCGCATCTGATGATTTTAGTGGAGATCCTGAAGGTCCTTGGGATCCGAAAACTTACAGTCCGCTGAAAATTCATCATGGTGCAAAAGCCAATCAATCCATGAATATTTATTTGAACGATATGAGTTTAAAATTTCTCCGCAAAAGAGTCATTTACGATACAGACATCGGCGAACTTGAAGAACTTATTGAAGAAAAAGAAAAATACGATTCTTATAAAAATTATCTTATCACAACAAAAGGTGTCAGTGCCGACGATATCAGTAATTTGGAGGCTCTGCGGGAGGATTCCGAAAAATATAACGCTTACAAAGAAATTCTCGCCGGTGCTCGTGCAAAAACTCTCGATGACGCAAGAGTGTATACTGCACAAAAAGCAAAAATTGCTATCAGAATTGTTGAAGGTGCGATCGACTATGCGACAGAGCAAGCCGCGTCAATTGGGGCATATCTTCAAAGACTGGAGTACACTGACAAAAATATTATCACTTCCAGCGAAAATACTCAGTCGGCTGAATCTGTAATTCGTGATGCAGATATGGCAAAAGAAATGACCGACTACGCGAAAAATAATCTGCTAATGCAGGCTTCACAGTCCATGCTTGCCCATGCTAACCAAGATTCTTCTGACGTTTTGGGATTACTTCAATAATTTTTAGGAGAAAAAATTTTTATGAATGGCGGTTTTGTTAATTTCGATAAAGTGACGGTGTGGCAAATTATGCACCGTCAATTTTTTTGTTCTGAAATATAAATCTTACTGCCCGAAAGTTCTGCAATAAGTCGCCAGTTTCTGGGAATTTTCAATAAATCTTTTTCTCTTAAATCGTCTGTAACGGCGATTATTTTTTTGCTCTGCGGTAAATCTTTTTCGTTCATAAAGGGCATGACATTTAAACTTGTCCAGCTCATTTTTTTCGGCTGAAGTTTTTCAAGCCCTTCATCATTTTCCATGCGATAAACTTTTTCACCGAGATAAAAAACTAAAGAACCGGAATATTTTTTTCTGTAACTTACAACGCAGGAATTTTCATCGACATGCGGAGAAATTATTTCTGCCTCTCTTCGTCCCGAATTTTCTTCGCAAAGTTGAACCGCCACAAAAAACATAAATAAAAAACTTATCACGCCGACCGCTGTCAATCTCTTAAATAAAATTTTTTTGTCAGCAAAATGCAAAGCAAATAAAATTGCAAGCGGCATCATATACGGGAAAGTGTAAGTAACATATTTTGTCGCAAAAGATTGAAAGATTATAAAAACCGTTATCGCCCAAATCAGTAAAAATTTTTTTCGCATGTCGAGGACGGGAAAATTTTTTTCATTCCAAAATTTTTTCATCTGCGAAAAGAAAAGCGGGAAACTGTACGGGAAAAAGCCGATAAAAAAAATTACCGCATAATAATAAATTACATTTGTTTCAGGGTGTTCAGCCGTTGACGCTCTTAAAAAATTGTGTACGCCGATAAAATTTTCAAAAAAATTTTCTCCGTGCATTATGTACATAGGCAAATACCAAATTGAAATTATTGCGAACATCAACAATAATCCTTGCGGCATTTTCATTTTTTTCAAGTGAGATAAATTTTTTTTTACGGTGAGAAAAATTAAAATTATTAAGCCCGGCAATAAAAAACCTATCGGACCTTTTGTCAAAACCGCAATTCCCGCCGCCGCATATGAAATATAATAGAGTGAAAATTTTTTCTTGCTGTATCCGAAATAAAAAGTCATCAGCGTGACACTCATTGCACAAAATAAAGTCATGTCCGTGATAACCGCGTGAGCAATATACCAATACTCAACGGAAACCGCCAAAATAACTGCGGCTGTAAATCCGATTTTTTTGTTGTAAAGTTTCGTGCCGAAAAAATACGTCAAAAAAATTCCCAGCGTCGCAAAGACCGCCGGAAAAAATCTTGAGGCAAATTCATTCACTCCGAAAATTTTATAAGCCAGAATCAATTCCCAATAAAAAAATATCGGCTTGTCGTACCAATAATCTCCGTAAATTCTCGGCGAAAAAAAATCTCCCGCCTCAATCATTTCTTTTGCGGTGAGAGTGTAACAACATTCAGTCGGATCGGTTATCGGAATAAGCCAGCCTCCGAAAAAAAACATTACCAAGCATAAAACAAATAAAATTTTTACGTCTGAAAATTTTCCCATATTAAAAAACCTGTGCAACCATTTTATAACAGCGTCCGTCTTTATAAGGATTCGTTAAGCTGAAAAGCACGACGGCTCTATTTTTGAAAAAATGTTCGCCTTCTTCAAAATTCTTAAAGCGTTCTCTGACTGAAATATCTCCAACACTAAAACGCTGATAATTTTTGCCGTTGTAATTGAAATTTGCAAAAAATTTTTTATGGTCATTGTAAATTTCCACGCTGACAGATAAATTTTTTATGGGCAGAAGCAAAAGTGATTCCCGTTTGGGCTGTCTGCGAACAAATTCAGCATCAACAGATCTGTCGTAGTTGTAAAAAATTTTTGAACGGTTATCAAACCCATGCAAATTTGTAACTTTATTCAAAGTCATGTGACCTACTTTTTTCCAGAAAATTTTATCGTCATAATAAAAATTTTCGGGCTGAATAGGATTGTTGACGGGATTATTTTCCATAATCGGAACTTCCACGACATCTAAAAGCTGTAACTCGCTTTCATCGGGGAAAGTTATTGACTCACGCGGTACAGCGTCCTCAATCTCGGGGTTATTTGAAATAGGGCGTATCCATTCGCCGTTTTCAGTAAGACCTGCTATACAAAAATTATTGTTCTTCGCATTTTTTTCTAAAATTATAATGCGTTTCGTGTCCATGAGTATTTCCCCTTATAAACGAATTTTATCTGACTTTTATTTGTCGTGAAAATTTCAGTTGTCATTTGAAGAAAATTTTTAATACATCGCTGGTAGTTACCACTATTGTTAAAGCGATTAAAAGTGCAACGCCGACTCTTTGAGTGTACATCATTGCTTTCGGGCTGAGAGGTTTTCCTCTTACTGCCTCAATAGCCAAACTTACAAAATGACCGCCGTCAAGTGCAGGGACAGGAAGTAAATTTATTATTCCCAAATTCAAACTCAACAATGCGGCAAAATTCAACAGCGGTATAAATCCTCTTTCCGCAACTTGTCCAGCCATTTTTGTTATTCCGATAGGGCCCGCAACGTCAGCTTGTGACGGACTTTGTATTATGTCAATTAAAGCACCTATCATCATTTTCAAGATGTCGGCAGTGTGTTCAATCGACATGAAAAATGCTTCGCCTACAGATTTACTTTCGTAGACAATGGAACTCTGCACGCCAATTAAATTTCTTTGCATACTGGAATCAAATTCGGGAACTATTGAAACAGTTTTAATTTGTGAATTTCTTTCGTATTCAATGGCGACAGGTTTTTCAGGTTCGGAAATTTTTATTTTTTCGCTGACTTCCTGCCAAGTTGAAATTTTTTCTCCGTTTACGCTGAGAATTTTATCTCCCGCCAAAAGTCCAGCCTCTGCCGCCGCTTTTCCTTCGACGACCGCACCTATAACAGGTTCGGTTGATGGTGTAGCAACTCCCGCAAAAGCATAAATTCCGAAAAATAAAACTATCGGCATTATAAAATTCATGGCTGAACCCGCCAAAATTACAATCATTCTGGAAAATACGGGCTTTTCACAAAAACCGCGTTCTCCCGCATTATTATCTGCAGGATCCATTCCCGCTATATCATTAAATCCGCCGAGAGGAATCGCACGAACCGAATAAACTGTTTCACCGCGTTTAGTTTTAAAAAGTTGCGGACCGAAACCGATGGCAAATTCATCAACTCTCATGCCAGTGAGTTTCGCCGTGATAAAATGTCCCCATTCATGAACCAAAACCAATAAACCAAAAACAAAAATTGCCGCTGCCAATGTCAACAACAAAATAAATTCTCTCCTTCCAAAGTTAAAACAAAAAAATTTTTTCGTAATGATAACATTTTTTTTAGTTATTGCAATGAAAATTTTTTGTCAGACACGGATATTTTATAAATTTTATAGCAATTTTGCTAAATAGTAAATCCAAAATTTTTCTTCGACAAACAACAGTAAAGATTAATTTAAATTTCATTCTTGCTAATTCGCGAAATTGCTATAAACAAAAAAGTTTTATTTATAAAATGGCTCTTGTTTTTTGTTGCACAGAAAATTTCAGTTTGTTATAATTCGTTTCGGAAAAAATTTTTTGTAGCTGAAGGCACAAAATTGATAAGTTTATTGATAAAGTCAAAGAAGATAAAGAAATTTTGAATGAATTGATAGTGAACTGCAGGAGGTAAAAAAATGGAAATTTTAAAAATTGAACGTGCTTTAATCAGCGTGTCAAACAAAATCGGAGCAGTTGAGCTTGCAAAATCTTTGAGCAAATGCGGAATTGAAATTATTTCGACTGGCGGAACAATGAAAGCGATTCGAGCGGCTGGAATTCCCGTGACTTATGTCAGTGATTTAACGGGATTTCCTGAAATTATGGACGGACGCGTGAAAACTTTGAATCCGAAAATTCATGGCGGAATTTTGGCTGTGCGTGACAATCCAGAACACGTCAAGCAAATGGAAGAAAACGGAATTAAGCCCATTGATTTAGTTGTTGTAAATCTTTATCCGTTTAAATCCACAATTCGCAAAAAAGATGTTACTCTTGCCGAAGCTGTGGAAAATATCGACATCGGCGGTCCTGCAATGATTCGTGCGGCGGCAAAAAATTTTAAATTTGTCACCGTTATCACAAATCCCGACAAGTACGAAGAAATTGCAAAAATGATTTCAGAAAACGGCGGAGTTGATTACGAAACCCGCAAAAAATTATCTGCAGAGGCTTTTGCTCATACTGCAGACTATGATTTAATGATTGCCGAATATCTTTCTAAAGTTGAGGGATAATTTGAGAAAAAATTTTTCTTTATTATTTGTCGGACTTGCGGGAGTATGTTGGGCAAGTTCCGGCGTTGCAGTACAAGATTTTTTTTCTCACTCGACAAAAACTCCTATGGAATTAACAAATATAAGAATGTTTGTATCAGGTTTGATAATGACGGCTGCAATTTTTCTGAGCGGAAAATTCAGACCGTCTTTTTCACGTTTGAACAGAAAAAAAATTTTATGGCTGTATTTAATAATTTATGGAATACTTGGAGTCGTCATGGTTCAGTTCACATATTTTCAGGCGATTGAAATAGGAGGAGCGGCGGCGACAACAGTAATTTTATCTGCAACGCCCGCAATGGTTGTAATTTGGGAATCATTTTACAAAAAAAAATTTCCGCGAACTGTAGAAATTTTCGCGGTATTTTTTGCAATGTCGGGAGTCTTTTTGTTGGTGACCGGAGGAGATCCGACAAAACTTTTAGTTCCTTTGGGCTGTATATTTTGGAGTTTGTCAAGCGGAGCAGTTTTTGGGTTCAGCATGATTTTTGGGAAATATTTAATGGCTGAAAAAATTGACTCATCGTTTATGATAAGTTTTGGAATGTTAATCGGAGGAATTTTAACTTTTGGCTTTATCGAAAATTTTGATCTGAAAACTTTTTTTATGCCCGACGTGATTTTTGATGTTTGCTGGATAATTTTTTTTGGAACAATAATTGCATTTTGGATTTTTAATTTGGGATTAAAATTTTTAACTCCTGAAGAAGCGGCAATAACTTCAACTACTGAACCCGCATCAAGTGTCGTGATAAGTTATCTTGTTTTCGGTACGTCATTCGGTTTAATTGAATCGCTTGGAATATTTTTAGTTTTCTTGGCGATTTTATCTCCCGTTTTATTAGGGCGTGTTGGTAAAGTGCCGAAAATAAAAACATAAGCAATTTTTTTCTGATAAAATGTGTTTGTTAAAAATTCATCGGAAAGGAAATTGCTTATGTCGAACACATTTTATCAAGGACGTTATTCGGTTTCAA
>JAFZMV010000038.1 GCA_017553205.1 Selenomonadaceae bacterium
AATCACGGGCGTTTCATAAAAATTTCGGATAAAAATGATACACTCTGAAAAAAATAGGTAGTGACTGAAAATGCAAGAATATGTTTCCGAAATAGAAGATCCGCGTCATGCAGGTTATGTGAAACATATTACTCCGACGACAATAAATACTAAATTTTTTTCGTGAGATTCTATTCGCATTTCACGTCTGCTAAAAATTTCTCACAGTTTTTGGTAATTTTAATCGTCGGAGTAATAATACGTCTGTCAATTTATGTTTCACATAACCTGCATGACGCGGATCTTCTATTTCGGAAACATATTCTTGCATTTTCAGTCACTACCTATTTTTTTCAGAGTGTATCATTTTTATTCGAAATTTTTATGAAACGCCCGTGCATAAAAAATCACGGGCGTTTTACAAATTGGTCAAAGTGACCAACATTTTTTCATTAAATTTATCAAAGACTTTTTTTGTGGTATAATTGCAAAAAATTTTTTCGAGGTGAAAAATTTTGAATTTAGAAAAATCCGCCACCGCTTTTGAAGATGCAAAAAAATTTATGCCCGGCGGCGTAAACAGTCCCGTCAGGTCTTATTTCAATGTTGACGGCAATCCGCCATTTATTTCTCATGCAAAAGGCAGTCATATTTTCGACATTGACGGAAACGAATTTATTGACTATGTAGGTTCATGGGGGCCTATGATTTTGGGTCATGCAAATCCGCAAGTTGTCGCAGCCCTGAAAAAAGCGGTGGAAAATGGAACGAGTTTTGGTGCTCCGACTGAATTAGAAACACAGCTTGCCAAACTTATCCAAAAATTTTATCCGAGTATGGAAGTCATGCGAATGGTAAATTCCGGAACTGAATCCACAATGAGTGCGTTAAGAGTTGCAAGGGGATTTACGGGACGAGAAAAAATTATAAAATTTGTCGGCTGTTATCACGGACACAGCGACGGACTTTTGGTTGCTGCAGGTTCAGGGGCGGCAACTTTCGGAGAACCTTCAAGCCCGGGAGTTACAAAAGGAACTGCACAAGATACAATTTGCCTGCCTTATAATAATATCTCAGCCGTTGAAAAAATTTTTGAAGAGTGCGGGGAAGAAATTGCCGCCGTTATCGTTGAACCTGTTGCGGGAAATATGGGACTTGTTCCGCCGAAAAAAAATTTTTTGCCCGGTCTTAGGAAAGTTACAGAAAAATTCGGTTCACTTTTAATTTTTGATGAAGTTATGTGCGGTTTTCGCGTTTCATTCGGCGGAGCTCAGGAAAAATATAAAATTATTCCCGATCTTACTTGTCTTGGAAAAATTGTGGGTGGCGGGTTGCCCTGTGCGGTTTACGGCGGACGCGAAGACGTTATGAGAAATGTTTCTCCCGACGGAAAAATTTATCAAGCGGGAACTTTGAGCGGAAATCCTCTTGCAATGACGGCAGGAATTGAAACTTTAAAAATTTTGGCTGAAGATCCTTCATTAGTTGAAAGAATTGCCAGAAAAACGGCAGATTTGGCGGACGGACTGAAAATAAAAGCACAGCTTGCAAATGTTGATGTCCAAGTTCCTCAAGTCGGTACAATGTTCAGTCTTTTTTTCAGCCAAAAAAAAATTCGCGATTATGCAGACGCAATTTCAGCAAATTCAGAGCAATTTAAAATTTGGTTTTCGGCGATGCTGGAGCGTGGAATTTATCTTGCACCCTCTCAATTTGAAACTTTATTCGTATCGAGCGAACACACAAAAGAAGATTTTTCAAGAACTTTGGACGCGGCGGAAGAGGCTTTTCAAGTCGTTGGAAAAAATTTTTGAGAAATAAAAAAATTGTCGTAATTTGCTTTTTTTTGTTAGTTGTGTATAATACCCGCTTGAAAGGAGATGTTGAAAATGCTGGGTGAAGTGTTGCGGACGGAACGCGAACGCCGCCGTCTGTCAATTCATGACGTTGAAGAAAATACCAGTATTCGCTCACTTTATATCGAAGCTATTGAAAACGGAGATTACGATAAACTGCCGGGCGATGTTTATACGAAAGGCTTTATAAAAAATTACGCTAATTTTTTAAATCTGAACGGCGACGAACTTGTAAAGCGTTTTACAGCTGAAAGAAATCCCGCTGCGACGATGGATATTATAGAAGAAAATAATAATCCCGATAACTCTGAACCGATTGCAAAAACAGAACTTCCAAGCAGAAAAGACCGAATAAAAAAATCTTCGGGTTCAAATTCTTTTTCGAGTTTGGCTAATGTTTCCGAATCGGGTTCAGGTTTCAAATTGGTTGCGGCGGTTATTTTAATTGCTGCACTTGCTGCAGGTGCTTGGGCTTATTTGTCGGGGACAGGTGCGGAAGTCGTCGATATTGATGTCAAACAGGAACAAGAAAAAACTGATTTTGAACAGCCGAAAGTCGTACAGAGTGAAACTACAAATATAAATTTGGATTCTGCATCGACTAAGAGCGAAAATACTGTGTCAGCGGCTCCCGCTCAACCTCAAAATCAGCAGGGAATAAATCTTCAAGCAAAATTTAGTGGAGAATGTTGGACGCAGGTTATTGCGGACGGAATGTTGATTTATGAAGATACAGCAACTCCCGGACAAGTGTTAAGCTGGCAGGGCAAAGAAAATGTTACTGTTCGTCTTGGAAATGCCGGAGTTGTAGAAATTGCAAATAACGGACAGAACGTCGGATATTTGGGCGGATTCGGTGAAGTTACCGAAAGAACTTTTACAAAAAATTAGATTTCAGAAAATATTTAATCTCGCGGTTTTTATAAGACGCGGGATTTTTTATTTATAAAAATTTTCGTTGAAGAAATTTTTACTTTACGATAAAATTCCAAAAAGTGAAAAATTCTACAGGGGAGAGAACTTTGAAAAAAATTTTTTTTGCGTTTCTCTTTTTTATTTTGACGGCTGGGACAATTGTTTCAGCCGACGAACTTGAGGACGAAAAATCAGAGTACGAAGCGGCGGCGGAAGAAGCCAGACAAAAAGCCGAAGCTATTCAAATGAAAATTGATTCAGTTTCCGAACTAAAAAAAGTTTTGGACGAAGAGGCTTTTACTGCAGTTGCCGACTACGACGCAAAACAAAATGCACTTGATGAAACTGTTGAAAGACTTGAAGAAAATTCCTTGAAACTTTTGGAAACTCAAAGAGATTTGGAGAAAAAACATAAAGTTCTGGAAAAAAGAGTACGAGATATTTATATCAACGGGCAAATTTCTTATATTGATGTCCTTTTCGGTGCAAAAGATTTTTCGGACTTTTTAACGAGAATGGATTTGCTTAAAAGAGTTATCATGCAAGATTCAAGTTTGGTTAGTGAAGTGCTGGACTATCAAAAAGAAATCATTGAAATTGCAAAAAAACTTGAGGCAGATAAAAAAATTCAGGAAGAACTCACCGCAAAAGCCGAATTAGCCAAAAATATCAAACTGGAAAAAGTTGCCAAACAGCAGGCACTTATTGACAGAATGAATAATGATAAAGAAGTTTATGACAGGCAGTACGCTGAAATGATGGCGGCATCTGCCGAAGTTGCAAAACTGATCGAGCAAAAACGATACCGCGAACAAGTCGCCGCAATTCAAAGTCAGTATACGGGAAATATTTCAGGCTCGGGGACTATGATTTGGCCTGTTTCGGGAGAAATTACTTCGCCATTCGGCTGGAGAACTCATCCGATTTTTGGCAGTCAGATTTTTCACAGTGGTATGGATATTGGAGCAGATTACGGAGTTCCGATTGTTGCGGCTCAAAGCGGTGTTGTTATTGAAAGCGGTTGGATCGGCGGTTACGGAAATACAATTATGATTGATCATGGCGGAGGTGTTGTGACTTTGTACGGTCATAATCAAAGTTTGGCGGTTGATGTCGGACAGACTGTAAGTCAAGGGCAAGTAATTGCCTACTGCGGTTCAACAGGAAATTCTACAGGTCCTCACTGTCATTTTGAAGTAAGATTAAACGGCGAACCCGTCAGCCCGTATAATTATTTGTAGGAGGTTTTTGTATGGAGGAACAGACAAAAATTTTTATCGTGGAAGATGATAAACTTATTGCCAGATTTCTTCAGATAACTTTGGAAAAAGCCGGCTTTAAGACTGCTATTGAGTATAACGGTCGGCGGGCTTATGAAAGAATCATGCAGGAAAAATTTAATTTGGTTCTGCTTGATATTCGACTTCCAGAAATGGACGGAAAAGAAATTTGCAGAAGAGTTCGCGAAGTCAGCGATATTCCAATTATCATGTTGACTGCTCAAGATGAAATTTCCGATAAAGTCGAAGGCTTGGACTTGGGTGCAAATGATTATGTAACAAAGCCTTTCGACTCTGAAGAACTTATGGCGAGAATCAGATCCCATTTAAGACAGTACAGAGAAAAAATTCGTACTGATGAAGTTACAAGATATGTCGTCAAAGATATGATTATTTATCCCGAACGTTATGAAGTGACGGTTAAAGGAAAAAATATTGAACTTACTCACAAAGAATTTGAATTGCTTTTATATCTCGTGCAGAATAAAAGACAGGTTTTGAGCAGAGATCAAATTTTACAACGCGTCTGGGGTTATGATTATATCGGCAATACAAATGTCGTTGATGTTTATATCAGTTATCTTCGTACAAAAATCAGCGAACCTTTTAAAGACGACGAAAATTTTGATGATGATTATATTCATACCGTCAGAGGTGTCGGTTATGTTATTCGCGATTGAGTGATTGAAAATGATTTTAAATGCAAAAGAAAATATTACTCGGCAGAAAAAATTTATTGCCGATGTTTCCCATGAACTCCGCACGCCAATAACCGTTATAAAAAATTATGTTGAGATTTTGGAAAATTTCGGGGCAGATGATCCCGCACTTTTTAAAGAATCTATGTCGGCTATTAAAACCGCCGCCGAAAATATGCAGAATCTTGTAGAAAGTTTGTTATTTCTTGCCCGTGCTGATGAAAATACTCACACTCTGCAAAAAGTTTCTGTTGAAATAAATGAAATTTTAAAGTCGGTTGTCAAAAATTTTAAAAATCCGCGTGTAGAATTTGTTACGGGAGAAAAATTTAATTTTACGGGAGATCCTGAATTTTTGAAAAAAATGTTCGGAGAAATTTTAAAAAATTCCCTTCTTTACAGCAAAGAAAAAGTCATCGTAGAAATTCTGACTGAAAATAATTCTGCCGTCGTGAAATTTATTGACAGAGGAATTGGGATTTCAGAAAATGAGATTGACCGAATTTTTGACAGGTTTTACCGTGCAGACAAATCCAGAACAAAAATTGACGATCAAAAAAATTCTCCGGGCTTAGGTCTTCCGATTGCAAAATGGATTGCAGATCAGCATGACATTAAAATAAATGTTCAAAGTCGATTGGGAGAAGGCACGACTTTTGAATTTGAAATAAGCAAATAAAAAAACAGCCGCCAAATTTTTTTGACGGCTACTTTTTTTTGAAAAAATTTTTCTTTTATTTTCCTGCAATATCTGACGCACAATGCGAACATTTAACCGCGTCATCTGCAACGGTTTCTTTGCAGTACGGACAAACTCTTGGGGCTTTCGGTTCGGGAGCTTTCGGCATTAATCTGTTGACTTGCTTAATCAAAATAAAAATTGCAGTCGCAACAATTAAAAAGTCTAAACAGGTATTCAGAAAAGTACCGTAAGCAATGACAGGGGCTCCCGCTTCTTTTGCCGCGTTAATAGAATCATAATCGACGCTCGAAAGATTTATGTATAAATTTGAAAAGTCCACTTTACCGAGCAAAAGTCCGAGCGGCGGCATGAGAATATCGGAAGTAAACGAAGAAACAATTTTGGAAAATGCGGCACCAATAATTATACCTGTCGCCATGTCAACAACATTACCGCGAAGGAGGAATTTTTTCCATTCTTCAAACAACAAAAACATCTCCTCAAAAATAAATTAACTCCTGCTGAAATTTTAGTTGAATTTAATCAAACAACGGCGGGAGTTTTTGCCGGTGAATGATAGCAAAAAGCCGTCAGATTGTCAAACTTCCCTTGATTTAATCGACAAAAAAACAGTCCGCACAAAATTTATGCAGACCGTTTTTTTTTATTGCGAAAATTTATTTTTAGAAGAACCAGCTCATACGACCGAAGAAAGCTCTGTCGTTTTCTTTGGTGTCGAGAGTTTTACCGTGAAAATAATTTATCATTGTAAGAGTATTTTTAAACGGTGACCAACTCAAACCAAGATCAATACCTTTTTTATTATCTCTCAAGCCGTAAGTATCAAAAGTTGTAGCCAAACCTACATTTTCTCCTACATAACGATAGGCGACATATGCACCCCAACTACCGGCTTTTTTATTTGCACCTTTGTAGCTGAGTTCAATATTGTAACCGTTTTTATATTTATCAGCTTTGTTGTTGTGAGCATAATAAGCACCAAGATTAACATCATCGTTAAAGTTATAACCAGCACCGACAGAAACAATATTTGCTTTATCAGAATCGCCGTAAGATCCGCCTGACAAACTTTCTGTTTTAAAATGACGATAACCTACTCCAAAATTAAAGCGTTCTCCGTCATCATAGAGAAGTTCTCCGCCAAGATAATCTGCAGGTTTATCCCAGCCGTTATTCCAGCGACCCGCCTCAACTTTTACTTTGAATTTATCGCCGTAGAGAATTTTTGCACCACTGAAGAAGTCATCAGCAACAATACCTTCGTCAACTTTTGTATAGAGAGGCATTCTGCCCAAGTCAACAGTAAATTTTCCGTATTTTCCTTCTGCATAAATATAAGTCAAAGCAACATTGCCTGTACTGTCCTCTCTGAAGTTTTCTGTTGCAGTCAAACGAGCTTTTGCAGTCCAATGATCGTTAATTTCTGCAGTCGGGAATAAACGAAGTTGCAACTGGCTTTTTGTGCGGGTAGTTTTTCCGCCTTCCGGCAAAGATTCACGGTCATACCAATAACGGTAACGAACTTCACCTGTCCATTTAACTTTGTCTGCATGCTTTTCGAGTTCGGAAACTCTTACGCCGAGATTGTCGAGTTCTTCTCTAAATTCTGCGGCAAGTTTATCAAGTTCGGCTTTAGTTGCACCCTGCGGATTTTTTGCAAGAGCCTTCGCAATCATTTGAGCCATTTCGTAACGAGTGATATTTCTGTTACCCAAGAAAGTTCCGTCGCCGTAACCTTCGATAATTCCTTCAGCCGCCAATTTTGTGACTGAATTATAAGCCCAGTGACCTGCAGGAACATCGCTGAAAGGATTTGCTGCCGCAAAAGTTGTGGCAGTTGCTCCGACAACAAGAGCAGTTGTCAAAGCAGAAACAACCGATTTTTTCATGAATGATACCTCCAAAAAAAATTATGAATAAAAAATGAATATGGCTGAAGTATATTACACTTTTTCAATCGGTGCAACTTTTGTTTTAAGAGTTTTATTTCCGATTTCAGGATTTGAAAAATGAATTGTCACATTTGTTTCATCAACTGCCATGACTGTTCCTTCTCCCCATTTTTTATGGCGAACTTGATCTCCCGTCTGCAAATTTAAAGAAGGGCGTTCCTCTTTTTTAGGAGCGGGCAAAGAATTTTTTGTTGATTCTGTGGAGGACGGCAGAGAAAATCCGCGTTCTTTCAAATACAAATTATGAGCTCTTTGAGCAGCCGCACTTTTTCCGTACAATGCTCCGCCTGAATTTGCATGACGTTCTGAAAAAGATGTCAAACAATCTGTCGGAATTTCTTTGATGAATCTTGACATAGAAGAATCGTAAGTTCTGCCAAAAGTTTTTCTTTCACATGCCGAAGTCATATAAAGTAATTTTTCTGCACGAGTAATTGCAACATAACATGCTCTGCGTTCTTCTTCGAGAGTATCTCTTTCGCCGAGTGAATTTGAATGAGGGAAAAGTCCTTCTTCCATGCCTGTAATAAATACAACGGGAAATTCCAGACCTTTAGCGGAGTGAACAGTCATCATAGAAACTTTTGATTCTTCTTCTTCCTCTGTGTCAAAGTCGGTTATCAACGCAACATTACTTAAAAAATCTTCAAAAGCCGCGTCGGGATTGAGTGAAGAAAATTCTACGGCAGAATTTACAAAGGCACTCAAATTTTCTACGCGAGAAATATTTTCAGGTTTTAAGGCTTCTTCGCCTTCTTTGAGTGATGCAAGATAACCTGTCTTATCAAGAACTAAATTTATAAAGTCGGCAAGTTTCAAATTTTTCTGACGCTGTGCAAGATCAATTATCAACTCCGCGAACTCTCTCAAACTTTGTTTAGACTTCGGAGAAAGCTGGGGAACTCTTTCAAGAACCTCTTCATCTGTAATTATGTCAAAAATGGAAGTGTCGTATTCTTCGGAAAAACTTACAAGACGATTCATATTTATCGGACCGAGTCCGCGTCTTGGAACATTAACAATTCTCATCAAGCTGACATTATCATGCGGATTTAAAATTAAACGCAGATAAGCGAGAATATCTTTAATTTCTTTGCGGTCATAAAATTTCAGTCCGCCGAAAATTGTATACGGGATTTCAGACTGCATGAATTTTTCTTCCAAAACTCTTGACTGTGCATTTGTTCTGTACAAGATCGCAATATCTTTGTACATATAATTTTCTTTCGTGACAAGTCTGCGAATTTCTTTTGAAACAAAAGCCGCTTCAGATCTGTCGGAAAGGCAATGAATAAATTTAATTGGTTCGCCCTGTTCGTTGTCAGTCCACAAATTTTTCTCATAGCGTTCAGAATTATTTTTTATTAAAGCATTTGCCGCCGACAAAATTTGTCTGGTAGAACGATAATTTTGTTCCAAAGTAATTACTGTTGCATTGGGATAATCATGATTGAAATTTAAAATATTTCTGTAGTCTGCACCACGCCAACCGTAAATTGACTGATCCGAATCACCGACGACACAAATATTTTCATGCTGTGCCGCAAGATACTTCGTTAAAATATACTGTGCCATATTTGTATCTTGATATTCGTCAATCAAAAGATATTTAAATTTTTCCTGATATTTTTCTCTGACTTCTTCGTTATCGCGGAAAAGACGAACCGTAACAAAAATTAAGTCGTCAAAATCCAACGCATTATTTTCAATCATTTTCTTTTCGTAAAGCTGATAAATTGCGACAACATTTTTATCGAAGTCAGAAACTTGTTTGCGTTGCATGATATATTCCGCATAGTGTGCCGCGTCCATCAAACTGTTTTTCGCGTCAGAAATTTTTCCCGCAACATTTGAAAAGCGGTCTGTATTCAAATTTAACTGCTTGACACATTCTTTAATGACCGCTTGACTGTCGCCGAAATCGTAAATAACAAAATTTTTTCTGAAAACTCCCGTATGTTCAATTTCAATTCTTAAAATTCTTGCACAGAATGAATGGAAAGTACTGAGCCAAACATCTTTAGCCGCCGTCCCGATCATTTTTTCTGCACGGTTTTTCATTTCTTGTGCGGCTTTATTCGTGAAAGTTATAGCCAAAATTTTATACGGCGGGACACCATGTGCCAACAAATTTGCAATTCTGCATGTTAAAACTTTTGTCTTGCCTGAACCCGCTCCCGCCATAATTAACAACGGCCCTTCAAGACATTCCACAGCCGCCACCTGTTGAGGATTCAAGCCCTTAAAAATTTCCTCTAAAGGACTTTCTACCATAGATAAATCGAGCGGTTCAAAAATTTGCTCTTCTTCATTAACCAAAATATATTACCTCCAAAAAAAAATAAAATAAAAAACGAGAGAGAAAACTTTTTTTCTCTTTCGACTAAAAATATTCAAATTTCAGTTTTTATGACATCATTATAACAAATGTATATTAAAAATGCTATTAATTAAACAATTTTGAAAAGATTTCTAAATAAAACCTTTCTACCTCTTGAGCATAAAGTTTTTGATTCATCAGCGGAGAATTTTTCATCATAGTTCTTAAATTTTTATGCAGAACGGAAAGAAGTTCTCTATCCGACGCAAGCATAACGGCTCTTTCGACGTACTCCGAAAAATTTTTTACGGCAAGTTCTTCAATTCCTACATTTTTTAAAAAGCTGTAGCCGAATCTTGTTCCATGTCTTTCGCCGTATATAGAAATAACGGGTACGCCCATATAAAGTGCCTCGCAAGTTGTAACGCCTCCGACATATGGGAAAGTATCTAACGCAATATCTATTTCGTTGTACTCGTTTAAATAATCGGCAGAAAATCCGCGAAGTTCAATTTGTTTTAAATCAAAATTCATCAGCCGTAATTTTTCCGCTACAAAATTTCTTCCTTCGTCATTATCGAAAATTTTATGTTTTAAAATCAGTCGACTTTTCGGAACGGCAGAAAGAATTTTTTGCCAAGCCCGCAACATTGAATTTGTAACCTTGCTGAAATTATTGAAACAGCCGAAAATTATTTCGGGTTTTTGAACGTGATTGGGCTCGGGAAAATTTTTTATAGGAGTAAAACAAAAATGACTGTGCGGAAGTTCAATAATTTTTTCGGTAAAATAATTTTTCATTGCCGATTTATTTTCCGAACAAAATTTATCAGACAAAAAATAATCCGTGCTGAAAAGTCCCGTGCTGTTCATATATCCGATACCGGAAATTTGAACGGCGGCAGGTTTATAAGCGGTTACGGGCAATCTGTTGCCGCTTGTATGTCCCGACAATTCGAACAAAATATCAATTTCATCATCATGAATTATTTTTGCCGCGTCCTCGTCTGACAAATCTGAAATAT
>JAFZMV010000039.1 GCA_017553205.1 Selenomonadaceae bacterium
GGCTGCGTGCTGATGCACTTTGCAAAAGGTGGAATCAATTTCCACGAGGTAATAACTTCGGCAATCTGCCGCGAGGGCTTGCAAAATTTTCTCAAAGACTCCCAATTCAATCCAGCGACGAGATTTTTTGTAGATGCTGTTCCAAAGTCCGTACTCTTTGGGCAAATCCCGCCAAGCTGCTCCGCTTGAAAGTATCCATAAAATCGCATTGAAAACAGTTCGCAGATTTAAACCCGGGCGACCTGTAGATTTTGCTGACGGCAACAGCGGTTCAATTACTCTCCATTGTTCATTTGTAACTTAATAACGTCCGTGATAGAATGTATTTGACACAGGTAATTTCCTTTCTGAGTTTAGTCAAACACATTTTACCAGAAAGCCTGTGTTTTTTATTTTTCGAGTTTATCAACAGCACCTAACCGAACTTGATAAAGACAAACTTATCTTCAAAGAAATGGTTCGCAATCTTTAAAAATTCCACAAAAAAACCGCTCTCTGCGGCTAAAAAATTTATATCTCGAAAATTCGACAAACAAAAAACGCCGTGATATAATTTCAGCGTTCAAAAAATATATAATGCACGGACGTTTTGTTTCATATTCACTTGTGAGTATCTTAAAACAAAATGCCGCCCGTGTCAATCGAAAGGCGGTATTTTTATATGACATTCTATAAGACTACAGAATTTGCAGCTCTCTCTGGTGTTTCAATCAAGACTTTGAAACGCTGGAAAAAAGCGGGGAAACTCGTTCCAATTTCAACCGATGAAAAAAGTCATCATCTCTATTCCGAAGAGCAGATCGAAGAAGTAAAAAAAATTTTCGGCAAAAAGTTCCCAACTTCCGAAAATAAAAAGTTCTCTAATTCCGAATCTCCGAAAAAAGTAGCTCCCAAGAAAGACGAGCCTCTGCCCGTTATCAATCACCCTGCCAAAAATTTTATCATTCCCATCGACAAATTAAGCAAAAATATTTTCGATACCACTAACCACAGTCAAAAGCGTGGCATTATCGAATGTAAAAAACCTCTTATTACTACCAAATTTGATCTCGAATTTCTGAAGGGCGAACCTACCAAATTCGACAAAATCGTTTTTTGTGCGTCAATTTCTGAGCAAGCCGCAGAAAATGAATTCACCACCTTGTCCATTCTTCACAGAGCTATGGGCGGTAATGATTCAAAACTTACTCCGCAACGCAAAGATGCCATTACTCACAGTATCGAAAAACTTTCCGCTATCAGAATCCGCGTTGAAATGAATGAAGTTAATGAAAAATTCGGGTATAACGGCGGTAAAAAATATTCCTATCACGGTTATATCCTGCCACTGGAATATATCAAAAAAACTGAAAAGGCGAACACCACCGAACTTTACATTCATTTTCTTCGCAAATCTCCTCTTCTTGAAATCGCTGAAATGAAAGGTCAGTTCATCAGCTACGACAATAAAATTCTCGCTGTCCCCATTCGCAATACTGAAACTATTTCCGCCATTAAACAATACCTTTTGGAACGTGTTCTTGAAATCAAAGGCAGTTACGACCCCAAACGCGGTAAACGCGTCAAAAAACTTCAACCTGTCATCTTGTTAGATACGCTCTTTGTTCAATGTGGACTGGCTGATTCCGACAAATGGCAACGTCAAGATGCAAGAAAAATCATTGAAAATATAATGTCCCATTTTCAAGCTGAACAGCTCATTCATTCTTTTGAATTTGTCAAACAAAACGGCAAGTTTCATTCCGTCAAATTCACTTGGAATGAGAAAAGTTAAAATTTTCAGGGTAGCTTTTTCGGCTACTTGTCCCCCCGAACTTAAGCTACCTGACCCCCGAACTTAAGCTACCTGACCCCCGAACTTAAGCTACCCTGCTATTAAGTTTATATATATATATACGCTGCAAGCTATATAATATGTAAATATTATAGTCGAAACGGCGGTCAGGGCGACCCGCCGTTTCTCCTTTTCGTGGAGGTCGGGGAAAGTCGTGGAAAGAAAAAAAATTGGAAATTAGGTGAAAAAATGAAAAATTCTATTTTCAACGAAATAAAAAAATTTTCGCCGCAGGATTTAGAAAATGCTGGAGTGATAAGAATTGCGAAAACAAGAGCAAATGGCTACCCGACGTATGAATGCCCGATTTGCGGAAATGGAGGCGGCAAAAGTGGCGATGGCTTGACGGTGAAAGAATATGCGTGGGGCTACAATTATCATTGCTTCGGAGGCTGTGGCGGAAAAAATTATACAGCAGTAGATCTGATAGCGGCACACTGTGGATACAGACAAACGGAAATGGAAAAAGTTGCCGAGTGGGCGAAAGACAACTTTCATAATCTGTTAGATTTTTCTTATTTCATTGAAAAAAATCAAAAGGCTACTGTTGGTAAGCAGGTGACCGAAAAGGTTTCAGATGATATGCCGAAAGATTACGGTAAATTTCAGAGTTGGTCACAGTCACAGCTTGAAGGGTTTATAAAATCGCAAGGTGGGAAATTTCGCGGACTGACTTTGGAAGATTATAAGGAAGTCGGTGGCGGTTATTCTGATGGCAAAATAATTCTGCCGTATGATAAATTCCATTATTTCGAGAGAAGTGTGTCGGATAGTCCGAAAATCAAGAAACATCACGGAAAAAAGGAAAAACTTTATAATCCATACGGAGCAGATTTTCAAAAGTCAGTTATGGTAGTGGAAGGCGAAATTGACTGCTTGTCGATCCACAAAGCTACAGATGGAAAAATTCCTGTAGTAGCGATAGGCGGAGCGGGAGAATATAGAATTTTACTGAGTGAAATTGAAAAAATTATTGCCTGTTCTGAAGTTGAGCCGAAATTCGTATTGATGTTTGATGACGATGGAGCAGGGCAGGAAAATGCGAAAAAAGCATTAAGTGCGTTGAAGTCGGCGGGATACGCGGCAGTGAGTGTCATTTTGTCGAAAGATTTAAAATTTGATGCGAATGAATTTTTGCAAAGAGATCAAGCAGGATTGAGAGAGAGACTGTTTGAAATCTATTTTTCAGCGGGAAAAGAATTAGAAAAATTGTTCGCACAGATAGACGGAGAAAAATACGGTTGTCAATTTGGGAATTATTTCAAACTTGATTTTAGCGATGAAGTTAATGCAGCGGCAAATTATTCGGAACGTCAAACTCATTTCGCAAATTTGGATAAAGAGCAAATTTTTTTGCCGGGATTGTATGTAATTGGAGGACTGTCAGCACTGGGGAAGACAACATTTGTTTGGCAGATATTAGAGCAAATGGCAACGAGTGGCGAGTGTTGCGTTTTTTGTAGCTACGAAATGAGCCGACTTGAAATGTTTGCAAAGTCAATGTCGAGAGAAGTGTACAGGCGTGAAAGTGAAAACTACACTCGTGAGGTTTTGAGACCGTTGACATCGGCGGCAATTCGTCGTGGAAATTTTGGTGGAGAACACACGGAAACTTTTTTTGAAGTGATGAGCGAATTTAGCGAGTCGAAAAAAAATTTGAGAGTATTGGAATTAAGTGACGAGTCAGTAGATGAATTGTTGGAAAAATTGAGGAAAATCTGTGCGAGGACGAAAAAGCCACCAATAATAAGCGTGGATTATCTGCAAATTATTCCTTCAACGAGATATACGACAAAACAGGCAGTAGATGATACGGTCAGAAAGTTGAAGAATTTTCAGCGAGAAACAAATACAACGTTTTTGGTGATAAGCTCAATAAATCGAGTGAGTTATGGAGCAGAGATAGCATTTGAAAGTTTCAAGGAATCAGGAAATATAGAATTTTCTGCGGACGTGGTTTGGGGCTTGCAACTGTATTTTGAATACGATTCAGATAGGCAGAATAAAAATAAAATCGAGGAGGCAAAAAAATTGACTCCTCGAAAAATTCATTTGAAGTGTTTGAAAAATAGAAGTGGCGGAAATTACGAATGCTACTTCAAATACTATTCGGCAGTTGACACATTTATCGGCTGTGAAAAGTCAGACTTTGACGAGGGTATGACTGTCAATTAAAATCTTCTGAAACTGTGTAGGATCATTTTTACGGCGTTTAAAAATTTTTTTAGTTTTCTTCTTACAAAAATGACTAAAATGTAACTACGGGCTTGTGAGAGCCTTTAAAGGCGATTGTTTTTAGAAGTTTTTTCGTACGCTAAATTTTTAATATTTTTTGCTATTGAGTCCATAAACTCAGATAATGTGATATCTTCTTCAGTGAGTATATTCGCTGGTTTTTCGCCTCCTTGCCGTGCCATTTTGGCAATATCAAATTCACAAAATTTGAAATCGGATATAATTCTGTGCATTAAGGTATTTTTTACAGAGGATGTCCAATATTCTTTGATTTTTTGAGTACTGAGCTTAAATGACCGTTTTATTTTTAAAATATTTGAGTGCTTGAAGATATTATCGCCCAAAGAAAGCAATCCAAAATAATTGTCCGTTATCTTCTTCAAGGATTCAGTATGCAATTTTTTTATGTTTAATGAGTATGAAGTGTCGCTCAAAGTTGCTACAAAAATTGAGATTTCGTTTTTATTCGGCAATTTTTCTACAAAATCTTTCAATTTTATGAAGGTTTTAAATTTCATATTCGCACCGCAGATAATTTCTTTGAAACAATTGGGCTGATAGTGAAGAGTTCGTGGAAAAGTTTTTGTATTAAAGCTGAGGATGGCAATTCGTACTTCTTTTTCATATGACCATAAATCTGACTTAAAAGTTAATATTTCTGCCCAACTTTTCCTTTCATTGCTCATATCAATCAAAGGACGTTCTTTAGCGGAAACATACTTCATAGGAAATATTCTGCACGCTTTGCCTTTTGGAAAAAATTTCTGATCGTTGCTTTCATCAAAGAATTTTTTTAGATGTTTGTCGTTTTCGTCTATGTCAAATCCAAGACAAACTCCCTGATGATTATTCGCATAATGTGCCCACATCAAAATATTGTCATTTTTTCTTGAAAAACAAGTAATTCCACGTTTAGAATTATGTAACGGATCGTAGTCAGTACTTTTAAAAATTTTATTAAATTCTGAACCGGAAATTTTGCGAGCTTCCTTGATTAAATCATTGCTTAATTTGCCACGAGTTTGTTGTTCAAAAATATCAAATAATTTTTCGCGAGATTCGGAACTTATGTTGTAGCTTGATGCACTATCAAACGGATCATTAAAACTGTCAGGGGTGTTGAAATATAATTTTGAGCCTTTAATATTTTTTTTCGTCAAATTGTTGTTATCTTTTTCTTTCCAAGTCGCGTATTTATAAAGCAAAAAATCATTCCTCCTTAGAACTTGTCTAAAATCTTTTGAGAATAAGAGTAAGTAAAGCAAGAACGGTCATCTGCATTGAAGTGTGAAGTTTACGTTCACAATTTTTCCACAAACGGCGATTCTTTTCCAACCACGCAAAAGTACGTTCCACAATCCAACGTTTAGGAATAACTTGAAATTCGCCGAAATCGCTTTTCTTTACTAC
>JAFZMV010000040.1 GCA_017553205.1 Selenomonadaceae bacterium
GAAACCGAATAACGTCCTTGATAAAATGTGTTCGACATAAGCAATTTCCTTTCCGATGAATTTTTAACAAACACATTTTATCAGAAAAAAATTGCTTATGTTTTTATTTTCGGCACTTTACCAACACGCCCTAACACAATTTAAATAAAAAAATCGAGGCTGGAATAAAATATCCGCCGCCTTAGAACTTGTCTAATATCTAAAGAAATCGCATTATGACACGATGAAAGATTTATATCAAAAATTACTTAAATATTGTTGTGATGCTATTTCATAAAAAGTTTTTAGACAGGTTCTTATACATGCCTACTCCTTTCGGAGTCAAACTTTTCGTTCGCACCTTCAATTGAAATGTTCGTGATTTTTAGTTATCAAAACCGATTAAAAAATTTTTTCTCTCTTCTGAGTTCGCTACATTTCGCGGATTAAGTTAAACCACTGTTATTTTTTCCGAATTTTATAATCAGTCCCATATAAGCCGCAGATAAAATTCCCGCCAAAATGTATGAAACGTCCCATTCAAGACCGAAACCGATTTTTGCATGAAGAATATAAGAAGAAATTATGTACATGTAAAAAGCCCCGGGAATTAGTGCCATTAAATACGGCATATTTTTTTTCATCATGAAAATCGAAATCATCGCGAAAGCAAAGACCGCAATAGTTTCATTCGCCCATGCAAAATATCTCCAGAGAATTGCAAAACCCTGTGCGTCAGTTTTTGCGATATACAAAATAATTCCTACAAAAGTAAAAATCATGAAAGCCAACGTAAATGAATTTATTTTTTTGCGTTGATCAATGTTGAAACTGTCGCCAATCATCAAGCGTAATGAACGAAGGGCAGTATCTCCCGAAGTAATCGCAAGAACAATTACTCCCAAAACCGCAACCATTCCGCCAATCTCTCCAAGCAAATCTTTAGCAACAATTCCGACAACCAAAACCGCCGATTTTTGAACCGTCGCAACATCAATAATTCCAAGATTCATAATTCCCATAGTCGCCGCCGCCCAACTCATCGCGATAAAGCCTTCGGCAATCATGGCGTTATAAAAAATTGTTCGTCCTTCATGTTCATCTGTAACAGTTCGGGCAATCATCGCGGCTTGTGTCGAATGAAAACCTGAAACAATTCCGCAGGCAACAGTTACAAAAAATATCGGAATAAAATGTTCTCCGGCAGGGTGAATGTCAAAAATTCCAATGTCCCAAACTTCGCTCAGCGGATAACCGTCAATAAAAAGTCCGAAGAAAATTCCGACCGCAGACAACAAAAGTATAAAACCAAAAATCGGATAAACTTTCCCGATAATTTTATCAATCGGAAAAAGTGTAGCCAGGAGATAATAAATAAAAATTGTTCCGTAAACAATTATCACCGTATAATTTAATTTCGACGCATCAGCATTTAAAATTTGAGAAACAAATAAATCGCCCGGCGTGTAAATAAAAACCGCACCGACCAAAAGCATCAGCAAACTTATAAAAATATTGTAGATGATGTAAATATTTTTTCCGAGAAATCTTTTTATAAGTGCGGGCATTTGTTCTCCGTCATTTTTCATTGAAATCATTCCGCTCATGTAATCATGAACTGCTCCGCCGAAAACACAACCGATAGGAATTGTTAAAAATGCAATAGGTCCGAATAAAATTCCCTGAATCGGTCCGAGTACGGGACCTGTTCCCGCAATATTTAAAAGTTCTATGAGTGCCGCCCGCCATTTTGAAAGCGGTACAAAGTCAACTCCGTCGTTTAATCTTATGGCAGGTGTTTTTTCATTTGTCGGACTGATAACTTTTTCACAAAATTTTCCGTAGAAAAAAGCTCCTCCAAATAAAATTGTCAAGCCAATTAAAAACGTAATCATTGTTTCTCAATCATTCCTTTCTGTTTCTTTCCAAATTTTATAATCAGTCCCATATAGATAGCAGATAAAATTCCCGCCAAAATATATGAAACGTTCCATTCAAGTCCCAAACCAATTTTTGCATGAAGAATATAAGAAGAAATCACATGCATGTAAAAAGTTCCCGGTATAAGTGCCATGAGATAAGGCATACTTTTTTTCATCATGTAAATTGAAATCATCGCGAAAGCAAAGACCACAATAGTTTCATTCGCCCATGCAAAATATCTCCAAAGAATTGCAAAACCTTGTCCGTCAGTTTTTGCGTAGAAAAGTACAACGGCAACCGACGCAAAAATTATCACCGACAAAGTCAAAATATTTTTCTTTTTGCGTTGATCTATTTTTAAATTCTCTCCGATTATCAAACGCAGACTTCTTAAAGCCGTATCGCCTGAAGTAATTCCCAAAATAATTACGCTTATGACTGCGACAATTCCGCCTATATCTCCCAATAAATCTTTTGCAACTGCTCCGACGATTAAAACGGCAGCTTTTACAACATCTTCGGGGCTGGAAATTCCGAGATTTAAAACGCCCATAGTTCCTGCCGCCCAAGTCATTGCGATAAAGCCTTCCGCAATCATGGAATTATAAAAAACTGTTCTGCCGTCGTGTTCATTTTCTACTGTTCTGGAAATTATTGTTGCTTGAGTTGAATGAAATCCCGATACAATACCGCAGGTAACAGTTACAAAAAATATTGGAATGAAATTTTCCCCGAATGGGTGAGAAGTAAACAGCGGCTTTTCCAAAATCTCATTCAACGGATAGCCATGAATAAACAGACCGAAAAAAATTCCAACCGCCGACAAAAGTAAAACCGCTCCAAAAATCGGATAAATTTTTCCGATAATTTTATCAATCGGAAAAAGTGTAGCGGCTAAATAATAAGTAAAAATCACCGCATAAACAATTAACAATGTAGAATTTAATCCTGAAACGTCACTTTTTAAAATCTGCGAAACAAATAAATCTCCCGGCGTGTAAATAAAAACAGTTCCGAGTAAAATCAACAGCAGACAAACAAAAATGTTATAAAAAAAATAAGTATTTTGTCCGAGAAATCTTTTTACAAGAGCCGGCATTTGTTCGCCTTTATTTCTCACTGAAATCATTCCGCACATATAATCATGAAATGCTCCGCCTAAAACACAACCCACAGGAATTGTAATAAACGCAACAGGTCCGAATAAAATTCCTTGAATCGGTCCGAGTACGGGACCTGTTCCCGCAATGTTCAAAAGTTCAACGAGTGTTGCACGCCATTTTGAAAGCGGCACAAAGTCAACCCCGTCATTTAATTCTATCGCAGGAGTATTTTCATTTGTCGGCTTTAAAACTTTTTCACAAAACTTTCCATAGACGGCACCGCCGACAATCAAAATGACTATGCCTGTCAAAAAAGTTATCAAATCCAAAGGCCTCCCCAAAAAAAAAACGCCATTACAAAAAAATAATTTTTTCAAAAAAAATTTTTTTCTTATTATAGCACAAAAAATTGAAATCTTGTGAATAAGTTCATGGGCATTTTAAAAATTTTTTCTTTTTGAATCAGAAAATTTACGAAAAAAAATTATTTGAACTCGTGAACAAAAAACATCTGTGCTTGTTTTTTTCTTTGTGCTGTGTTAATATTCGCCCTGTATTTAAATGAGAGTTACGGGAGGTTGTTTTTTCGCGATGAAAGTTACCACGAAAAATATAGAAAATTATGAGCAGGAAATTACAGTAGAATTTGAGTGGGCGGAAGTTGAAAAAAATAAAAAGAAAGCCGTCAAACTTCTTGCAGAGCGTGTAAATATTCCGGGATTCCGCAAAGGAAAAGCCCCTATTCAGAAAATTGAACAGTATTACGGCAAAGGTGCAGTTCTTGAAGAGGCTGCCGATATTCTCATGCGTAAAGGTGCGAATGACTGTATCAAAACTTATAATTTGTTTCCTGTCACTCAAATGGTGCCGAAAATTATCACCTGTGAAGAAGGCAAGGATTTAGTTTTCACTTTGACTTATACTCCTTATCCCGAAGTTAAACTCGGTGATTATAAGGGCATTGAGATTGAAAAAGTTGTTGAACCTGTCACTGATGAAGACGTTGACAAACGTTTAAACGAAATGAGAGATCATCATGCAAACTTGATTGACGCTGAAGAAGGCGGCTCGGTTGCTGACGGAGATTTTATCACTTTGAATTTTGTCGGAACTGTTGACGGTGAAAAATTTGAAGGCGGAGAAGCTGAAGATTATCCTTTGACAATCGGTTCACACTCTTTCATTGATAATTTTGAAGATCAGCTCATCGGTGCAAAAGTCGGAGAAGAACGCGAAGTTCACGTTACTTTCCCTGAAGATTATCACGTTAAAGACCTTGCTGACAAACCTGCAGTCTTTAAATGCAAAATCAACAGCATTAAACATAAAGAACTGCCCGCACTTGATGACGAATTTGCAAAGAAAGCCAGCAAATTTGAAACTCTTGACGAACTCAAAGCTGACGTGAGAAAAAATTTGGAATCAACAGCAGAACGCCGTGCGGTTCATTCACAGCAGGACAAAGTTATTGATACGGCTGTGAAAAATATGACTGTCGATATTCCGCCCGTCATGATTGAGGAAAGAATTACAGTTTTAATCAAAGAGTTTGAAAGCAGACTTCAAATGCAGGGTATGAAACTTGAACAATATATGTCAATTTCAGGAACTGACATGGATAAAATGCGTGAAGAATATCGCGAAACTGCCAAAGAAAGTCTTTTAATTGATATGCTGTTGGACGAAGTTGCCAAAGTTGAAGATATTAAAGTTGAAGATAACGAGTTAAATACTGAAATTGCTTATATGTCGATGATTTACCGCACAAACCCGAAGGAACTTATAAAAGTCCTCCGCGAAACTAAACAGCTCCAAAACGTTTATGCGACGGTTCTTCATCGCAAAGCAAGAGATTTAATAATTCAAAACAGTAACGCGGCTGAAAAAGTTGAAGAAACTTCTGCAGATTCAAAGTCCGCAGATTCGGCGACTGAAGAAAAAAATCAGCCGGTAGAACAGAATTTATTTGAAGAAACAAAAGAATAAAATTTTTCGGATATACAAGTTAAGCACAGCGATTGGGATATTTTTTCTCAATCGCGTGTTGTTGTATTACGGTTTTATTTTTAACGAGGTGAAAACTATGTCCTATTATGTGCCGATGGTAATCGAAAAGACAGGTCATGGAGAACGTGCCTACGATATTTACTCCAGACTTTTAAAAGACAGAATTATTTTTTTAGGCGGAATGATTAACGACGATCTTGCAAATTCTGTAGTTGCTCAAATGCTTTTTCTTGAATCACAAGACCCCGACAAAGATATTCATTTGTATATCAACAGTCCGGGCGGAGTAGTGACTGCAGGACTTGCGATTTATGACACCATGCAGTATATCAAGCCGAATGTTTCCACGATTTGTATCGGACAGGCGGCGAGCATGGGTTCTCTTCTTTTGACTGCGGGAACTAAAGGAAAGAGATTTGCTCTCCCGCTTGCAAGAATTATGATTCATCAGCCTTTGGGCGGTGCAAGCGGTCAGTCAACAGATATTCAAATTCAGGCAAAAGAAATCTTACGTCTGCGTGAAGTCGGAAATGATATTCTTTGCAAACATACAGGTCAGCCGCGTGAAAAAGTCGTTGCGGATACTGAACGCGATAATTTTATGACGGCGGAAGATGCAAAAATTTACGGCTTGATTGATGATGTAATTTCACGCCCTATACAAACTGATTCAGAATAATTTACGACGAAAAAAATTTTCAAATTTTAAACTAAAAAGAACAAATTTTAATTCCTCATTCCTACTTCCACATTCCTAATTCTTAAAAGGGGCGGATAACTTTGTTAAAGTTCGGCAGCAATGCCAATGTTTATAAATGTTCGTTCTGCGGCAAGACGGACGATCAAGTCAGCAGGCTTGTTGCCGGACCGAACAGCGTTTATATCTGTGACGAGTGCATCAGACTCTGCGGAGAAATTTTGGACAACGACGAAAAAGAACATTCGTCACTGTCTATGGATAAACTTCCAAAACCGAAAACTATTTGTTCAATTTTGGATCAATATATTGTAGGACAGGACGAGGCGAAAAAAACTTTGTCCGTTGCCGTCTACAATCACTACAAAAGAATCGGGCAGAAAGTTAATAAAAAAGATTCTATCGAACTCCAGAAGTCAAATATTCTTATGATTGGTCCTACAGGCAGCGGAAAGACTTTACTGGCACAGACTTTGGCAAAAATTTTAAATGTTCCTTTTGCTATTGTCGACGCAAATTCTTTGACTGAAGCGGGTTACGTCGGAGAAGACGTTGAAGACGTTTTAGTTTCTCTGATTCATTCCGCAAAAGGCGATTTGAATAAAGCTGAACGCGGAATTGTTTATATTGATGAAGTTGATAAAATTGCAAGAAAGCCGGGAGCAATTCGCGATATTTCCGGCGAAGGAGTTCAGCAGGCACTTTTAAAAATTCTTGAAGGTTCAAAAGTAAATGTTTCTGTTCCGGGAACTCATCAACAGATGACAGAAGTTTTTCAGATGAACACGAAAGATATTTTGTTTATCTGTGGCGGAGCATTTAACGATCTCGGCGAAATTATCGAAAAACGTACTCGCGGCAGCGGTCTTGGTTTCGGTGCGGCTGTCAAAAAGAAAGATGAAAAAGATGTCGGAAAAATTTTAAAAGAAGTCCTGCCCGATGATTTACTTGAAGACGGTTTAATCCCTGAATTTGTCGGACGACTTCCGATAATTGTGACGCTTGATGAACTTGATGAAGATTCACTTGTAAATATTTTGACACAGCCGAAAAATGCTCTCGTCAAACAATATCAGAAACTCATGGAGATGGACGGTGCAAAACTGATTTTTGAGGACGAAGCTTTAAAACTTATCGCACGTGAGGCAATTCAAAGACAAACAGGAGCAAGAGGTCTCCGTTCAATTTTGGAAAGAATTATGAGAAATGTTATGTTTGAAGTGCCTTCTGTCGGCGGAAAAACTGTCTGCACGATAACTAAAGAAGATGTTATGTACAATCAGGAACCGAAATTAAAAATGGAAACGAGAAGAACTCGTACGACTGCGACCACTGAAAAATAAATTTATTATTTTTTGTCAAGAATTTTATATTTACCACTGCGGGGCGAATAAAAATTTTTTTCGTCTCGTTTTATTTATGTACAGGTTTGAATTTTTATGCAGGTAAAAATTTTTTTTAATCGAAAAAAGCGGATTGATAAAACTTTGAACGGATATTGAAAGAAGGGCAGAAACATGACGAATGTGACTGAAATTGCAAATTTACCGCTCGTAGCATTAAGGGGAGTAACTGTTTTTCCAAATATGATAATGCACCTTGACATCAGCCGCGAAAATTCCATTAATGCACTTGACGCGGCTATGGTTGCAGACAGGCGAGTATTTTTGGTTTCTCAAAGAGATACAGATGAAGATGATCCGGATATTGATGACGTTTATACAGTCGGTGCGGTTTCAGATATTCGGCAGATAATAAAAATGCCTGACGGAAATGTCCGAGTACTTGTTGAGGGAAAAAGTCGCGGAGTTATTATAAACAGCTACGAAGTAAAAAATTATACTGAAGTTGAAATCGAAGTCCATGAAGATAAGTGGAAAGATTCACTTCAACTTGAGGCACTTGTTCGCGGAGTTGTCCATGAGTTTGAAGAATGGGTAAAACTTTCCAAAAGAATTCCCGCAGAAACTTTTGTTGCCGTAACAATTTTAGAAGATATAGGACGGCTGGCTGATTTAATCACAAGCCATTTAAATTTGAAACTTGAACAAAAACAGGAACTTCTTGAATGTTTGGACGTTGAAAAACGACTTGAAAAACTTTATGCAATTCTTGCCCGTGAACTTGAAGTTTTGCAAATGGAAGTTCAAATAAATCAGAGAGTACGCGGGCAAATCGAAAAAATTCAAAAAGATCATTATCTCCGTGAACAACTTAGAGCGATTCATAAAGAACTTGGGGAAGAAGAGGACGTTGCGGAAAATGCGGCGGAATATCGGAAAAAACTTGAAGAGGGAAATTATCCCGAAGAAGTCAAAAAGATTGTCGAAAAAGAAATTGTCCGCATGGAACGTTTGCCGTCAATGGCACAAGAATCAAGCGTCATCAGAACTTATATTGAATGGCTTTTCGATCTTCCATGGAATATTTCAACAGAAGATTCTTCCGATATTGCAAACTCAAAAATAGTTTTAGATGCGGATCATTACGGACTTGAAAAAATCAAAGAAAGAATTTTGGATTTTCTTGCCGTAAAAGTTTTGACGAAAGATAAGCCCGCTCCAATTTTGTGTTTAGTTGGCCCTCCGGGTGTCGGAAAAACTTCTCTTGCATCTTCTGTTGCAAAGGCTATGGGCAGAAAATTTGTTCGTGCGTCTTTGGGCGGTATTCGCGACGAAGCAGAAATCAGAGGACACAGAAGAACTTATGTTGGAGCATTGCCGGGAAGAATTATTCAGGGCTTGAAAAAAGTTGGAACAAATAATCCTGTCTTTCTGCTTGATGAAATTGATAAACTCGGCAAGGACGGTTACAGCGGCGATCCTTCTTCCGCACTTTTGGAAGTCCTTGACCCTGAGCAGAATAATTCTTTCACGGATCATTATATTGACTTGGCTTTTGATTTATCAAAGATTTTTTGGATTGTTACGGCTAATAATCTCGGCACAATTCCTAAACCTCTTCGCGACAGAATGGAAATTATTACTTTGTCGAGTTATACAGAGCAGGAAAAATTGGAAATTGCAAAACGTTATCTCACTAAACGTCAGAAAGATGCAAACGGTTTAAAGTCAAACAGTTTGGTTTTTGCAAAAGGTGTTCTGCAAAAAATTATTTCCGAATATACAAGAGAGTCGGGAGTTCGTGAACTTGAAAGAGTTATCGGAAAAGTTTGCAGAAAAGCCGCAAGAAAAATTGTCGAAGGTTACGAAGGCACAATTTATGTCACTACAAAAAATCTTCGCGAATTTTTAGACCGTCCGAAATATACGCAAAATAAAGCCGCAAAAAAACCGCAGATAGGAGTTTCTACGGGTATGGCTTGGACGGAAGTCGGCGGAGATATTCTCTTGACGGAGGCAATTATTTTAAAAGGCAAAGGAAAACTTTTGCTTACCGGAAAACTCGGAGAAGTCATGCAGGAGTCGGCTCAAGCAGGATTAACTTATATTCGCAGTCGTTCCGATTTAATGGAACTTGACGACGATTTTTACGAAAAAAATGATATACATATTCATGTTCCTGAAGGTGCTGTCCCTAAAGACGGACCAAGTGCGGGAATTACTATGGCAACTGCTATGATTTCTGCACTTACCAAAAGAAAAGTCCGCTCTGATGTTGCAATGACAGGAGAAATTACTTTACAGGGGAATGTTCTGCCGATTGGCGGATTGAAAGAAAAAGTTTTAGCCGCTTACCGCGAAGGCATGCATACAATAATTTTGCCGAAAGATAACGAAAGAGATATTGAAGATATTCCCGAAGTTGTTCGCGAAAAATTAAAATTTGTTCCCGTCGAACATATGGACGAAGTTTTAAAAACCGCGTTGATGTAAAAAATTCCAAAGGAGAGATTTTTTGTGCAGTACAAATGTAAAATTACGGTGATTGATAAAAAAGTTTTTCCCGATCTGCAGGAAAAATTTTTGAAAGATCCAAAGTCAGGTGCTTGTCCTTTTTATGAAGTCGGCACAGAATATATTTTTGAGCGTTACGGAGATGAAGATACTTTTTGGACGCAGGGAAAAGGCGTACATTGTTCAGAGGCTTGGGATTGTTTCAGCCGTTATGTCTATACTGCTCTTCAAGGCGGTTCGATTATGCGAGGCTGGACGAATGATGAACGCATGATGATTGCCTGTTGTAACGACGGAACTCGCCCAGTCATTTTTAAGATTGAAAGACTTGATTACAAAGTTTTGAAAGTTGATACTGACGAGATCGGACAAAATAAAATTGTTTATGCGTTGGAAAATCTTCCAGGAATTCAAAAAGTTGTCTACCGTTCCGAAAAAAGATTTATAGAAATTTTCATGGACAAAAATAAAGAAGTCCGCGACAAAGAAATTATTTCTGCAGTAAATGCTGTCGGAGATTTTAAAATTTTCGCACTGGATTAAAAATTTTGCTCAAAGTTTCAGGAAACAGAATAAAAAAAGGAATTAGAAAAAAATATTTTCTGATTCCTTTTTATTTTTCATAAAAATTCTTATTGCGGAAATTCGTCAAACTGTTTTAAATTTGTTCCGTCCATAAAAATAATTTCGGTAATTTCAACATGCAAATCACTTTTCCGCAGTCCGTGTTTCATCGCGTCAGCGTCCTCTCGAACAAACGGATTTAAAACTTTATCGACCGTGAAATTTTGTAAACCTTTAGGCTTGTACGCCATATCAATTTCAAATGGCGTGACTCCTTCAGAACCGTTTTTATCTACGATAATAATTTTTCCGATAATTTTTGCAAGCGGCTTGTCGGTTTTTACATCAGCTTTCACTGTCAGACGCAGAGTTTTTGAAAAACCATATTCATCACCGTCGATAACTTTTGCATCGTAACCTTTCGTAACAAAAATATCGCTGATTTTTTCACGAATCGGAGCATTTAAACTTTCCAACTTTTTTTTCAAAGCACGATTAAGCCCGACAAGATAATTTTCAAAATTTTTTACTTCAACAATTCGCCAATGTTTTTTGTCAAATTTTTCCATAAAAATTTCCAATTCAAAATTGAATCTCAGCGACGAATTATAAAATTCAACTTTTGCATGTGCTTTGCCGTCCTTAATAACAAATTTAGAGATATTTTTTATCGAACAGCGGTTTATTTCGGAATCTTTGAGCCATTTTTGAGTAGGCGACAAATTTTCCGGAAAATTTATTTTTTTGCTTGAAACATAATCGTTTAACGCGGCTTTTGCGGAAGAAATAAATTCAACTTTTCTGCTGTTGTAAATATTTTCCATGTCCTGCGTTGAATAAGTTGTGGAATTTACTTCGGAATTTATTTGAGCCGTCAAAATTTCTTGTGCGGCATTTTCCAAAACTCTATCCGCGTCAAAAAATTTATAAAAAGTTTCCGCGTCATGTTTTTCCAATGATTCGCGAATTATTTTTACGGAATTTATCGGAACAGATTGCATTTGTCTATAAGCTCGCAACGCTCCGAACCCCAAGCCCGCCAACAAAATCAGCGGAATTAAAATTAATAAAAGTTTTTTCATTTTTCGCACAGGACACCCGCGACTTCAGTCGTGGGAGGAATGTGCTGCCACCCCTTTTTTCAACTTGACCTATCACTAAACATATGGCATACTGCCTTTAGTGAAAGGTGATGATTTCGTGTTTACTATTACTGCTAAAATCAAAATATCTCCCTCGCTTTTTCAACAACAACTTTTGTCTGATACTATGAATGCCTACACTGCTGCTTGTAACTTCGTTTCTGCCTATATATTTCAATCTCACGACTTAGTTCAAGCAAGTGTTAATCGTGTTGTATACTATGACATTCGCAATGACTTCACCCTACGTTCTCAAATGGCTCAATCTGTTCAAAAGACCGTTATTGCTCGTTATAAAACTATTCAGGAAACGACTAATAAATGGATTCAACCTCAATTTAACAAGCCTCAGTACGATTTAGTTTGGAACAGAGATTACTCTTAATTGCGGTTATCGCTCAAACGACGATAGAATCGGAGCAATGAATCTGTACCGTAAGGGAATTGAGTACTTAAGTACAGTTACAGGCGAGTAAACTCGTTTGTAAAGGGTGCGGTCAATCACCCTACGATGTAACGCCACGGAAGTCACACCGATAAAATGTGGAAGTTAGTAAC
>JAFZMV010000041.1 GCA_017553205.1 Selenomonadaceae bacterium
GGACAAAAACGTCATTGCCGATGCTTTTATAAAAAAAATTGATGAGGCTGTTCAAGTTGTTAAATCTAATCAGAAAGCGAGGAAAGAATTTATGACTTATCAAATGGCTTTACTTGAAAGCAAAATGGACGGAGAAGAACGTGGTCGTGCAGAAGAGCGAAATTCTATTGCTTTAAATATGATTCGTAAGGGATTATCTTTAGAAGATATTCATGAAATTACTACTCTCTCTATCGAAAAAATCAAAGAACTTGCTAAAAATAAAATTTCTGCTGAAAAAACGACTTCCTAAAACACTCATAGAGCGTCTTTTTGACCTCTCAACGGAATAACTGCATAGTCATTCTGAGGCAATTCACTCATAAAATTTTTTGGAGGAATGTTTATGGAAAATGAAAAATCCCTTTTGAAGTGTTATTCCTTGCAAGAGGCAAAGGAAAATTTTTCACTAGATGAACTTTTTACTCTTGCCAAGAAAAAAAATTTGTCTGAATGGCTCGAAATGAATTTGTACACAAACGAAGGCAAAAAAATTTCTGAAGCTGTGAATAATCAAATTTCTGACGCTGAATTGAAATTTTTGATTTGCAAAATTTTCGATTTAAGTTTGGAAAATCTTTCTGCTGACGAATTTGAAGAAATTTCTTCATACGTCGCAAAAAATCAGCACAAAGAATTATTTTTTGAAAATCATGCGGACGGCAGAAAATCTGCTTTTGTCGAAAATCAGCGTGAACTTATTCAGGCACTCAAAGACGGTGCGGAAGTTTTATTTCTCTACGGTGTAGAATTTAGAATTCCCGTCGAATGGTACAACAGAACTTATATCGGAAAAAATAATTCAATTATCGATTTCAATTTTGACGGCGATATTGATCTTGATGAACGCAATATTATTTTGGAAGATGTTCAAATTTTTTTGCATAATCCGATAACTTTAAAAATGGATAATTCCAAAAATGTCAAAATTTTAAACGGTACAAAAAAAGCACTCGGCATTCACCCGACTTTGAAAGAAATTTTTGAAATTATGCGTGGGCGGTCTCCTTTTGAGTCAGCGAGAGATTTTAAAAGACGTGCCGAAGATATTCGCGGTATTGCCGTAGGTAAGGTTTTACTCGAAGACAAAAATTATTTTTACGACGAAGAAATTTTCAAATTTCAACCGCAATGGGATTTGGAATATATTTCAGTTGTGAAAAATTTTTTGCAAGACAGAGAATTTTTTATAAATTTGTCGCCGCAACATGCCGAATTGCTTTATACGAATGAACGCAAGCAACAAATTTTTGCCGACTTCACCTATATCGACGGAAAATTGACGATTTTAAATTTGTATTTTGAAACTGTTAAACTCGGCAGAATCGCGATAAAAACTTCCTTGCAAATTAAACCAGAAAAAATTTCCTCCGGCTCAGGAATTGGCGGACTTGGCTACGGTTTGAACATTATCACCGCTTACGAAAATTGTGAGGGCTGGGAATGAGAGCTTTTCACATATTGCGGACAAAAAAAAATCCCGACTTTCAACTTGAAGATTTTGAAATTTTTACAATGATTTTGTCTGCACTGGAATGGCAAAAGTTTAACGGCGAAATTTTTTTGTACACCGACTCGCACGGAAAAAATTTTTTGGATAATGTTGGCATTTCGGAAATTTGGAACGGCGTTTATAATTCTCTTGACGCTATGGATAAGTTCGACATAGACGAAAATATTTTTTGGGCAGGTGCAAAAATTTTTGCATTAGCTTACAATCCTCCGCCTTGTGTCATGATTGATTTGGATTTTATTGTCTGGCAGCCGATAAATTTTGACAGATTTAATTCTGATATTGCAGTTATTCATCGTGAAGAAAAAAATTTGCCGTGTTATCCCGACAAAAATTATTTCACTTTTAAAAATAATTTTACTCTGCCTGAAAATTTAAATTGGTCGCTTGATCCTTGTAATACTGCTTTTGCTTATTTCGGCGATAAAAATTTTGTTGCAAAGTATCGGGATTTTGCCTTTGAATTTATGCACAATGCCACACCCGAAAAAAACAAAAACGGCTGGGATTTATTGCCTTATATGGTTTTTGTTGAGCAACGCTGGCTGGCAATGTGTGCGGAAATTTGCGGCAAAAAAATTTACAGCTTTTCAAATTTGATTGAACTTTTTGACGACAAACAGAAATTTTTCACGCATTTGTGGGGACATAAACAATCTTTGCGTGAAAATCCCAATGCTGAAGAAAAATTTTGTCGAGAATGTGCAAAAAGAATTGCTTATGATTTTCCTAAACGGGCAAAAAAATTTTCTGAACTCAATCAACTGCAGAAATATTTTTGTTGACGTTTGACAGACAAATTTTAAAAATATATAATCGAAAAAAAGAAAAACGTTCCGCGAAATTGCAGAACGTCTTTCGGTGGTACAGCAAACGGTTAGCCCCGCATAGAGGTTAATAATAATAGAAATGAAATTAGCCGCTAAGTTTGGACGCTCAGGCGGCTATTTTCGTGCCAAAAATCAACAATGCCGTTGTGATTGCCGCAATGCGGAAAATAATTTTGACAATGTTCATGGCTTTACCCCCTTTCCGGGGGCATAGAATAAACCGCCTGCCGTTACCGACCGCCGAAATTATAGCACAGCAAAATTTTCTTCACAAGTTTGTAGAATTTTTTCTGAACTTAATCGACTGAAAAAATATTTTTAAAAAGTCGCCTGTCAGGCTACCACAAATAAAAAATTTTGTACTATAATCACCTGTGAAAATTTTGAAAAAAATTTTGCAGGTGATTTTTTTGGGAAATCGAAGTTAAAGAAAAAATTTTTTCGGAGTGATGAAACTTTGGACGATAAAGATTTTGCGGCACGAGTTTTAAGCGTCATAAAAAATAATTTGTTTGAAATAAAAAAGTTGTTCTTTAATCTCGATGATTGCGTTGCTAAAAATGATTTTGACAATCTGCAAAAAAATTTCGACGACGCACAATCTTCGATTTATAATTTGCAGAATCATAAAACACGTCTTGAAAATGAACTTGACAACAAATCTTCAGAAATTATCAGTTTGCTTAAGCAAAATTCAAGTATGCAGGATAAAATTAAAAATTTGCACGAAGAATTGGAACGCAGAGAAAATTCTTTGACAAAGGCAAAAAATAAAATCGACGAACTTTCTAACGCACTTGAAGAAAAAAAATCTCAACTTGCAGAAAAAATTTCTCTCTTGGAAAAATATGCAGAAAATTATTCCGAACTCGAAAAGGCTTACAACTCCTATCAAAAACTTTCTGACAAAACAAAATTCGGTCTTGAAGGAATTTTTGGTGTAGAAAGTTCTCCGACAAGTTTTTTGGCGGGAGCATTGATGGAAGGTCATTTAGAATCTCTCTTTGATTATGTCGCAACTGCTATTAACAACGGTTCAGAGCAAAATGAAATTGAAATTTTGCGTGGGCTTTTTGATTTTGCTTTTAATGCGGTGAATAACGGCAGACCTGAAAAAGTTTTTGCCCGTCTTGAAATTTTTGAGAACGATAATTTTGACAGCGAAGAAATGCGTAAAACTTCCGACAGTTCACAATCCGGCACCGTAAAAAATATTTTGCTCGTCGGCTATAAATATATTCGCACTGATAAAGTTGTTAAACCGAGTTTGGTTTGTATCGGATAAGGAGTAAATTTTATGACAAAAATTCTTACGAAGTTGCCTGTCACGGTTGAAAGCATTAAAGATTTTCGAGAAAATGCTTTGAAAAAAATGATTTCCAAAGCATCTTCAAAACTTGAAGAAAATTTTTCTGTTCTCTGCGAAGAATTTGACCAGCGTTTCAAAAATAACGAATGGATCAAAATGCAAAACAAAAATGTCTACTATAACAATGATATTTTTGGTTTGATTCCGAATTTGAATGTCCGTAATTGTAACTATCAATATGGTAATTTAGCTTATAACACCAATAATTTAAAAAATTTGGAATTTGAAGGCTTTGCGGGCGATTTACCAACTTATCACGAGGCGGTTGTTTTATTCGTTAACAAGACAAATTATTTTTGCAATGGGAATTATATTCGAGTTTGCGGCTTGGATTATCTCGGATTGACTTATAAAGGCAAAGATTCATCGTACTTTTACTATGACACTTATCGTAATTGGAGCGGACGGCATGGAAATGGTTATGCCGATAATATTTGGACAATTCCAATTTTCCGTTTCGGTGCGGAAGATTATTCATCGGCAACAAGTGGCGAGGCGATTTTGACGTGGCTTATGTATGATTTATACCCTTCAAGTTTTAAAACTGAAAAAACTAAGAAAATTTTTGATGACTTGAAAAATTTTTACGCAAAATACGAAGATTATTTTTTCTGCGATGAAGATAGCATTTTTTTAGATGACGACGAAATTTTTTCTGCCATTTTGGCTGGCAGTGAATTTGATTTTCTTCCCAACGCAAAAAATTTGCTTACGGCGACAGAAGTTAAAGCCAGCGAAGATTTTTTAAACGACTTGAAAGACGAACTTTTAAACGGTGATAAAATTCGTGCAGAGTTAGACCCTTACGACGAAAATATTTTGCTTGATCCGAATCGCGGTCATTGGGACTTATGGGACTACGGAGAAGGCGAAGAAAAAGCGGGAGAAATTACTTTATCGGAAGGAATGACAGCCCGCAATCCTGCCGACGATATAAATCATGGAATTGTTGCTATTGATTTTGGCACAAAGTCAACAGTTGTTGTTTATGAAAATGACAACATGCAAATTTTACCGTTGCAAGTCGGTAGCGGAGATTACGGCAAGGGAGTCAAAGCCGAAAATTATGAAAATCCTACAGTCATTCAGTTCTTGAATATAGAAAATTTTGTTGAGGCGTACAATTCTCGTGCAGGTCGTCCAAAAACAAAATGGAATGATGTCACAGTTTCTCATACGGCTTTCGACAATATGACGAACAGCGACAGCAAGCATTTTTGTTCATTCCTGAAAGATTTAAAACGTTGGTGCGGTTCTGATGAAAGAATTAAAATCAAAGACCGCAACGAAGTGACAAAAGATTTACCGCCATTTTTGGAACTTATGGAAGGCGATATAAATCCTCTGGAATATTACGCCTATTATCTCGGACTTTACATTAACAACATGTTGCAGGAAAAAAGAATTTTTCTGAAATACATAATGTCATTTCCTGTGACATATGATAAAGCCATTCGCGAAAGAATGAGAAGAGCGTTTGACAGAGGAATAAAAAAATCTCTGCCGACTGCACTTTTATCAAATGAAGAGGCAATGAAAAATTTCATTGTACAGGACGGAACCAGCGAGCCTGCGGCATATGCGATAACGGCTTTACAGGAATATAATTTTGATCCTGAAGGCAACGAAGAAAATTATTATGCTGTTTTTGATTTCGGCGGAGGAACTACTGATTTTGATTTTGGAGTTTTCCGCGAGTCAAAATTGGATCGTTATGATTATTCGCTGATTCATTTCGGAGAAAACGGAGATAAAACTTTGGGCGGCGAAAATTTATTGGAGCTTTTGGCGTTTGAAGTTTTCAAAGCTAATCAAGAAACTTTGTTAAATCCCGGCGATAAAAATGTCGGCAAAATTCCATTTACTTTTGCGGCGGATAAAAAAGATTTTGTTGGAAGTGCCGCACTTATAAAAGATTCTCAAGAGGCACATTTAAACATGCACAACTTGGCAGAAAAATTAAGACCTGTTTGGGAAGAACCTGACAGCGACAAGAGCAAAAAAATTTTGTCGGGAAATGAAGGCATTGACGTTGATTTGACGACCGACAAAAGTCAAACTCTTTCGCAGAGAAAATTACACATTGCTTTTAAAGATTCGGGAACTCTTGACTTGCAGAAAATTTTGCGTGACAGAATAGAACAGGGAGTAAAAAATTTTTTCGTGGCAATGAAAGAGGCTTTTATTGAAGGCGGACGGGCGAAAGAATTAAATATTAAATCTCTCGGAGAAATTGACGAAATTTCAATTTTTCTGGCGGGCAATTCTTCAAAGTCAAAAATTGTACAAGAAATTTTCAATGAATATCTTGGACTGACTTCAGAAAAAATTTCAGATGAAGAATTTCCATTTAATGAGGACGGAATTTTAAAAGTCGGTTACAGCTTGAAAGACGGTTATATTATAGAAAAAGGCGTAATACTTAAAAATGAAACGCTTTTTGCAGTGATTGACGATCCTGAAGACCGCGAAAAAATTTTGCAAGCCGTTCAAAAGTGGCAGGAAGTTGGAAACTCTTCAAATACTATAGCACAAAAAATTTTAGGGTTAGAACAGAATAAAATGCCGAAATTTAAAATTTATCCTGCGTTGGGAACTTCTGCGGCTCATGAAATTCAAAAATCTCGCGGCGTTGAAGTTGATATAAATGATATTGCCGCTCCGACAGGAAAAACGGGCGTTGCGTTTGGTTTGTTGAAGTGCAGGGACAGCGGAAATGTTCAAATAACACATTTGACTCCCGATAAAAATCGCACTCCGTTTCAATTTTATATCGGCAGAAACAAAAAGCGAAAATTTAAAACGATTATCGACAAAAATACTAAACTTGATGTCTGGTACGCATTTATTGATGCAGGAAACAGTTTTGATATTTTATATAGCGATTTGCCTGAAGCCGTTGATGATGAAATGCCGGTGACGAAAGCAAAAAGAATAAATGTAGTGCTTGAAAAATGCGATCCGAAATTGACAGTCTTTATTCGTGCGGTTAAATCAAATGTTATTGAATATCAAGTTGCCGCAGATATTGAAGATTTGGACGATGCGGAAAAAATGAAAGGCGTTGAACCTGTTCCTATTACTTTGACTTGAGGAAAATTTAAAATGGCAGATTTTTTAACGACGAGTGCAAAATTTAAATGTATGGGCAGTCCTGCAGTTGAATTTACAGTGATTGAGGGTACTAATAAAAAAGTTTTTCACGATGGCAAAATTGTTTTGACGACTGACGCAAAATTGATAGGTCGCGGAGTTTGTATCCCAAAATCTCCGCAAACTCCTCCGCCCTGTACTTGCTCTTTAAAAGGCTGGATTCTGCCTGACAATAACAGTTCAGTTTGCGGAAAAAATCTTTTGACTTCTCAATCAAGAAATTTCTGTCAATCTGCTCCCACTCCCGTACCGATTATTTTTTCTTCAAATGCTTGTAGAAATTTTCAAGAAGGCAGCAGTGTGCAAAATGTTTCAATGACTTTTTCTGCGGCGGCTCAAAATGAAAAAACTTCAGAAGATAACAAAGAAAATTCAGCGTCACTGCAGGAAAATTCTGTTGATAAAGAAAATAAATCTGCACAAAATAAAATTTCCGACAAAGCACAAGGCGAAAAATTAAATAATGCCGTTGTAGACAAAAAACAAATTCCAAAAGGCAAAAAAAATTTTAGATGTTCTTCTTGTTTTCGGAAGAGTAATTGTAAATATTTTATGGAGGGCAAAGTCGAAGATAATTTTTTGGGAAAGATAGTAAGAAAGAAAAAAGCTGACAATAACAGTAAAAAATTGATGGAAAATTATTTTCAATATCTCGAAAATATTTCCGGGCTTGACGCTAAAAAAAATCTTGAAGATATTGTAAAGGACAAAAAGGGAGATTTTGATTTTTGTTTCAAACTTAAAAATTCAATTCGCGGAAAATGCACGACAGCTGACGAACAATTTTTAGACTCGCTTTATCGTTGGTGTAAAATTATTGAAGAGCGTAAAAAACTTCTTTGGGGTTATCAAGCTCATCATATTATCCCGATTGAACAAATTTTTAATGACTTTGAAAAAATTTCTTTCGTGGCAAATCTGGGAAAATCTGAAAGAGTATTTGACATAAACTGTGCGGAAAATTGTATCATGTTGCCGTCATATAATCACAGTGAAAAATACGACACAATTTTTGACAAAGTACAAAAAAGCGTCGGAAAAATTTATTCTTCATTCTTTAAAACGACTGAAGAAAAAAATATTTATGAAGTCATGTTGATTGCCGAAAAAGAACATCGGTTTAAAATGCAGTGGCATGCCGGCGGACATAGCTATGAAAAACAAATTTCAAAGGATATGCGAAAAATGATTGGCGGAAATATTAAAGGCGGTTTCAAAGATTACACAACTGCATTGGAATATGAAATACAAAAAATTGAAAACTGTATTGATTTAGAAAATATTTGTCCCGCCGAAATTCGCAAACGCATTTTGAATTTAATAGATAAGGTCAGAAACAGTATTTCTGCTTTTCATGATCACCCGACTGCAAGTTATCCGTATTTTGTTTCCAGAGCGTCTTTTTTGTATGCGTTTGAGTTAGTGCAGAAAGGGGAAAAATTTTGAAATTTTATGTAATGTACGCCGAAACCTGCATTGAAGAGTATGTAACGCCGGGCGACGAATTAAAAGTTTTAGAAAAAGGTTGTTGGCAATCGGAATTTCAATTTTTAGATCATTCGCCGCTTGATATAGAAATTTCTGACGAAGGCGGAATTTATTTTCCTGATTTCATTTTGCAAAATTCAATTCCGTTAATTTCGGCAGGAATAAAAAAAATTTTTGACAAATTGCAAGTAGATTACGTTTTTTATAAACCAATCCGCTTGATTTATTCTGAACTCGGACGTGCTGAATATTATTGGCTGGCACTTCCTCCGAGAATAAATTGTCTTGACAGTTCTAACAGTGTCATTGAGGTGGAAGAAAATGAATTTGTTCTGCCTTATGAATTAATTCGTGAAGCGAAAAAAATTTGTATTGCCGAAAATCAAATTGGGCGATATGATATTTTTAAATTGGCAGGTGTTGTTAATCAAGAAATTATTGTCACCGAAAAATTGAAAAACGTACTTGATGAAGAGGATTTTGAGAATTTATTTTTTTATGAATTGGAGGGATAGTTTTGAAAAATCAAACTCACAAGGCGATTATTTTTGAAGAATTTGACGGCACAAGCTCGAATAATTTGTATACGCTTCTGAATAATGATCCTTCAGGCGACAGACTTTCAAGCGGTCTTGAAAAATTGACCGTGAAAAATTTCAATGAATTTATGGCGAAATTTGCACCAAAAGTTTATGAAGTCTGCGGAAAAAATCCTCAAACAGGTCAGATTGAATTTTTTTACACGACGGATCCGCAAAAGTTTCCCAACTTTCCGAGTTCACAAATAAACATCAGTGAACATGCTTATTTTAAAATGTTGTCACAGTTGTATTCGGCAAAAGGCAGCAGCGGACAGTCAAATTTAAAATTCGACGACAAGGAAATTTTGGAAATTCTTACGCCGAAAAAGGAACTCTCAGAAGTTCGCGACATCAGACAAAAGTGGGAATATAACGTAAACCTGCTCAACGAGGCAAAAGCACGCGGCGACAAAAGCGAAATGAGTGAATGTCGCGAAAAAATTATCGAATGTCGCAAAAAAGTCGCTGAATATGCCAAGTCATCTTTAAACAAACTTTTGCCAATTCTCATTGATGACACGGACAAGAAATTAAAACTTCTTTCTGTCGGTACAAATTCCAACGGCACGAATAACGAAACTAAAAGCCTGCCAAAACCGACTTTTGGAATGTTATATCTTAATTCAGAAGGTAAGCTGGATATTGACGAAAAATTTGAAGAAAAAAAACTGGCAGCATTAAAAGCAGCGGAAGACGAAAAAAGTTCTGCGGCACTTGTCTCAGTGAAAGATAACAGTCCTGCTGAAATAACAAATTTGCCTGCTAAAGCCGAAAATGTGACAAAAAATGTTGTTCCTGATGTTCAGACTGTCAGAAATAAAATTGCACTCACCGTCATGAAAGATTATGACGAAAATGCCGAAAATTTTCACCCGCAAATTAAATCTTTGATTGTTTCAGCATTTTCACCGCTCGCCAATCTTGAAAATTCTCAAAACAACACTGAAGGTCTCAATAAGGAAGCACTTATTTCTCGTAAACAAAATTTAGAGGACGCGTATGTAAATGCCAGAAAATCTTTTGCAAATGAGATGTCCAAAATTGTGGAGAGCTTACTCGGCGTTAAAGCATTTTTTGACCATGCCACAGCGGAAGGCGGAGAATATTCGGAAATTCCCGGCGGAGTTATTATTGCGAACTGTAAAGCATCACGACTGTTGAACATAAAAGATAAATTTTCCTCTTACATGAAGTTGCTTGGAAAAGATCAAACTGAATCCAGAATTTGGTTTGCAGTTCTTCCGAATGTTCTTGAAAGTCCGCCGATAAAGAAAGTTATTGAGGAAGACGATGATGATGACGGAATGGGTGGATCACTCAATGACGAAAAAAATGATGATTCCGCAAAAGTTGATGATGAATATGTAAGTATCAATACTTTAAAAACTTTCCTGCAGGAAATGGAAAAGGCAAAAATTGTAACTGTGTTCAGCATAAGAACCAAAAAAGGAAATACGTTTTCTGATCTTACATCTGCCGAAGTCGAAAACAAAATGAAAACTCTTTCGTCCGATAAATATGGTGGTCATGCGGTTTATGCTTATCCAAATTTCACCTTGATTCGTGAAAGAATTTTTAAACCTTTTGACGACGAAAATTCCGAAGAAATTACTTTGCCGGGAATTTTTATTGATGCGGCATATCCTGCGGCAGGACTTTTGGTTGCAAGTCAGCAACATAAAGTTTTGGACAATCGCAAATTAAAATATGATAAAGATTCTCCCTGCGTCGGAGTAGATCTTGAAAATTTAGTTGTTAAAAAGGCGTTATCTACAAAATTCAATCGCGAATCGGTTTTACGTCGCAGTGAAGATTTGATTAAAACCATAAATCAGAATATGTTCGGTTTTGCATTCAGCGGCGATGAAGTCAGAGATGAAAGCGGAGTTTGGAATAATTCTTACATTCATTGTGCTCGTACTCTTGCAAAAAATGAAAGAACGGGAATTTATAAGCCTGTATATCAAACTTTGACCGAAGATTTCATAGCACAGGATTTAACTTTACTTCCTACAAAAAAGAAGTCTGACGTTCAAAAGCGAATTAAAAAGATTAACACTGAATGGAAGGAAAAAAATCAACAAACGCGTTTCAGTGATATTGTTAATTTCTTGTTGCGTACTGATGAAGAAATTAGATTAAATGATGAAGGCGACAAAATTAAAATTATCGTCCACTTTGAGGGTGGCGACGGTTATGTTGATGTTGAGGTTGAAAGTGATTAAGGAGGAAAAATTTAAATGACGTATTCAATTAAAATCACTTCCGAAGATGGCGAGGTGATTGAAATCGGAAATGACAGCTCCGACGAAACCGGATTGATAACAGACGTAAAAATTCATTTGGATACCGTAAAAAATGATGTCAGTGAAAAAGCAATGGGCATGCTTGCAAAAATTACTGTCAAAGGAATAATTTCAAACGAAGAGTCAATAAAGAAAAAATATATCGATCTTTTTAACTGGTCGAAATCGCTCAGCAAAAATCAATGGTACAGAACTATTTTAATAAAGTCTTATATTGACGAAGACCATGAGGACGTTTACAGAACATATCAGTTTGATAACGTTTTTGTTGTCGATTATATCGAAGAATATTCCGCCACTACAAAAGAGGCTGACGGCAAGGATCATTTTGAACTTTATCTCACTCAAAAAGAGAATAATTTAAAAAGTATCGAAACTTATTAAAATTTTTTCAGGCAGGGAAACGCAATGCAAATTAAAAATTTCTCCAAAATCGAATATTTCACCGAATTTGAACTTACAAAGCACGAAGGAGAACACAGCCGATTGAATTTTTCTGCGTCGATTCTTGAAAATACGGCAAAAAGTTTTTTAAACTGTGCAGGGAAAGAAATTTCCGTGACAACAGAAGATAACGAGCCGATTTTTTTTGGGCGTGTCGAGTCGGTAGAAGTGGAAAATAATTTCGGTGCATCGCGAATTTATGCGTCATGCGTTTCCTTGTCGATTAAAGCTGACGAAGAGGAAAAGACGAGAATTTTTCACAATTCGGATAAAAAAATTTCTGATGTGTTGAATACTTCTCGTCTTTCTCTTGAGTCGGCAGATTTAAAACTTTCAGAAAAAATTTCTGCTTTAAAATATTCGCCTGTAATTTTGCAGAATCAAGAGACAAATTTTCAATTTATTTCGCGGCTTGCCAAAAATTTTGGTGAGCGTCTTTGGATTCTCGACACAATGCAACAGGCGAATTTTTTTATTGATTCCTGTATGAATAAATCAGCACGAAAAATTGAACGCGATAAAATTTTGTCAATGCGTCATGCAAAAGTTGGCAAGCAATTTAAATTTTTCGTAAAATCTCAAAAGTTTTTTGATCTCGGTCAAGTCGTCATAATGGAAGGCAACACGACGGAATTTGTTATTGTCGGTTTAAAAATTAAACTTGAACGCGAAAGTTATTTTTTTTATTACGAACTTGAAGAACATAAAACCCCACCGAAAAAAATTTCTGATGCTCCGATTTTAACAAAAACTTTTAAACTGCATGCAAAAATTAAAAACGTTAAAGACCCGAAAAATCTCGGCAAAGTGCAAGTAACTTTTGACGATAAATTTGTTGAAGACATGGACGAAAAAAATCCGTTGTGGATTTCATATCGTACGCCTTACAGCGGCAAAGATGGCGGAATAGTTTTTATTCCCGATGAAGGCGATGCGGTAGAAGTTATTTTCACGAATGAAGAAATTTTTTGTGTTTCCGCAATTCGTGAAAATCCTCTTGCAACAGAATGTCAAAAAGTTTCCGAAAAATACATTGGAAATAATTTTAAGCAGAGAATTTTTTGGAAGGAAAAGTCACTCGAACTTTTTTCAGACAAATACAGAATTATTATGAATGAAAAGGGAATTGAAATTTCTGTCGGTGAAAATTCTATTGCACTCACTGAAGAGGGAATTTTATTGAAAACTAAAGAAAGTAAAATTTCTCTTACCAAAGATATTGCCGCACAAGCTGACGAAAAAATTGAACTTAAATCAAAAAATTATGAGATTAAATCTGACGAAAAAATAAAACTTGACGGCAAGGAAATTTTTGCTGAAAGCAACGGAGCGGCAAATATTAAAGCCGGCGGAACTTTGAAACTTGCCGGAAATAAAATTGAACTTTGTTAAAAATTTTTTCAGGAGGGATTTGTTTGAGTTATGGAGTTGAAGGCGAGATAAAAAAAATTATTTCGCGGCTTTATTCGCAAGATGGCGAAGAGCGGCAAATGTTTGAAAAAATTTTTTTTGCACTAGCCGAACATCAAGAAAAATTTTTGAATGAACTTGAAAAAAGAATTGATGACGAAAATAAACCGCACAATTTGGAAAAAGATTTTGAAATTGTAGTTAAACTTGTAAAGCGTGGAGATTTGGAATCTAAGCGTAATTTTTTTTCGATTGATGCCAATTCAAATTTTATTTTTTCTGACGGCGGAGAATTACCCTTTAAAAATTTTTCAACCGTCGGAAATTCTTTTTTTATTTTGGAGAGTTACGGCAATATTAAAAATTTTTGTGAGCCGAGAAAATTTCAAGGGCAAGTTGTAACAAATGACGGCACGACAAAAGAATTTTCCTATTCTCTTCAACGCCATGAAAGATTTATCAGACGTGAAAAAATTTTGTCGGAAATTGCCGAACTTTATAAAATTCATCGCCCAATAATTTTTTCGCCGTACGCAAGAAAAGCAGTCGATATAAAAATTTTTGATTGTAACATTTCAGATTTTGAAAATTTACAGGATTTAAATTTGCAGCTTGAAGAAAATAAACTGCAGGGAAAACTTTTGACAAATTTTGAACTTTGTTGGAACTTAAAAATTGAAAACAGTGAAACGAGGCGTGGCGGTGAACTTGCTGAAGAAGAGCATTATATTGGAGCGGACGGAAATTTAATTCGCCATGAATATTTTCACACTTTTGATAAGAACGAAAAAATTTTTGTTTTGCCGGATCAACATTGCAACGACTTGAGAATAAATTTTGATGACGAAAGAAAAATTATTTTAGGCTACAACAGCGTTTTGAGAGAACGTGCCTGTAAAATAGTTTCTTTGAATACAATAGAAAATGTTTCCGAAGAAGTTTTCACAAATGACTTCCCAAAACCAAATAATAAACTTCGTTTGCAGACTGCCGGCGACGTTGAAAAAGTTTTGAGTTGTTTTAATTTGAGTCATATGGGAAAAAAATTTCCGACAAGTTTTGAAAGTTTCAATGCAAAAAATTTTTCTCCGATTGAAATTTATCGTCGTGAGGACAGCTATTTTGTTCCGTCTGAAAAAAAATTACTCGGCAGAGTCCGAAATAAACCGATCTGCTTGATAAAATTCGGCGGCGATAAAACAATTTTTAAAACTGACTACGCAAATTATGTCATTCATTATTTTGAACAGAATTATCCCGAATTTAATTGGGCAGGTGTAGAAACGTGAGATATATTTGGCAAAATTACGACGCTGAAAATAATTTTTACATTGAGGAAAAACCTTTATCGCCTTATTTAGAAGTTGGGAATTTCAAAGAAAAAAATATCGGAGTCAATCCTGTTCCGCGTTTTTATAAAATTTTTTCTCCGTTTTATGAGGTTGAGTCAGAAAAAGATTTCAGAACGATTGAAAATTGTCTGATTCATTATCTTGCACAGCTGGATTTAAAAAGCGGAGTTCATCTGACTTCAATTTATGAACGCAAACTTGACAGAGATATTCGCAGTAATTTTTTTGGAAGTCGTGCGAATGAACTTTATTTATCATTGACGGAAAATGAACGGCGAATTTTTTTAATTTATCTTCAGCGGCATGAATCGGCACAGGGATTAAAAAATTTTTTCTTTGATGCCGTTTTGCAATTTTTTCCCGAAAGTAAATTTTATTTTCATGAATGGGAGGAAAAATTTTTATTTTGTGTTCCGCAAATTCAGACTGAACACAATGAAAATTTAATGGAGCTTTTAATTTTTTGCTTGCTCGATATGGGCGTTGAATATGAAATTTTTTGGAATTGTCATTTTGGAATAATTGGAGAATCTGCAACTATGAAACTTGATGAAGTTGTCATTTATTAGCGGAAAGTGAAAGGGGAAAATTTTATGGGCAAAGAAATCGGAATTGATCTCGGTACAACTAACACTGTTGTATCTTATACGAACATAAAAGGCAAATTGCGTCAGCTTCGTTATGAATCAAAAGAAATTATTCCGTCGGTGATTTATTTCCGCAGTCAATCGGAATATTTAATCGGCGAAAAGGCTCAAAAATATTTGGCTGAAAATCCTAATGCCGGAATGGCAAATTTTAAATTGAACATTGGGAATAACGATCGCATTGAAATATTTTCTGAAGATGGACAAACTTTAAAAAAAAGACCCAGAGAAATCGCTCAACTTTTCTTAAATAAAATTGTTCTCGGCTTGGAAAATAAATTGCTTAAAGAATTTGGAGCAGTTGACGGCTGTATTGATCGTGCTGTTATAACTGTTCCTGCAAATTTCAGTTCTACAGAAAAAGGCAATACAAGAACTGCCGCTCGTGCTGCCGGATTAACTGACGTAAAACTTGCCGCTGAACCAACCGCCGCCGCCATTGCTTACGAAGATTCACAGGGCGATGAAAATTCTGATTCCGTCATTTTGGTTTATGATTTCGGAGGAGGAACTTTTGACGTTTCAGTTATTCGCAGAAATAAAGGTGCCTTTGAAGAAATTACAACGGGCGGTGATAAACATTTGGGCGGAAATAATTTGACAAATATTTTGGCTGAAAAAATTTTGAATCGAATTAACGAAGATTACGGCGTTGAATTTCCTTTTGATGAGGATGATTTTGATGAAGACGAGCATGGAATTTCTTCGACCGATTACAAAAGAAATATGTCAGAAATTTGGCGTACGGCGAATCTTATTAAAGAAGAACTTTCGGAGAATGAAAATTTTTCTGCAAATTTTAATATCATTTTGCCCGACGGTATCAACAGACTTGTCGAAGTTGATTTCAGTCGCGAAGAATTGGAAAACTACATCAAAAATGATATTGAAAAAACTGTTGACATAACAGTGCAGACAATTCAGCGGGCGAAAGATGAAAAGGGTATCGAAAAGATCGATCAAATTGTTTTGGCGGGAGGAAGTTCTAATATTCCGCTCGTCAAAAAAACATTGGAAGATCGCCTGCAGAATCAGGATATTGTTTTCTGCGATGATGTATCAACTTTAATTTCACGTGGTGCGGCAGTTCTTGCTAAACGTTATACAGAAATGGAAAGTCTTTCTAAAGCTGTCACGACAGTACAAATGGGAGTGCTTGCAACGGAAGGTGTTCAGTTCGGAAAATTTCAACCCATAATTTCTGAAGATGAGCCTTTGCCTTGTTCACGTAAAAAAATTTTCTATCTTTCAAAAGATAATCTGCAGAAATTTGAAATTAAATATTATGAGCGTGACATAAAAAATTATCCCAATGCAATTTTTTCCAGAGATCCCGGCATTGAAGAAATTGATTCAATAATTATAGAAAATCTTCCGCCGAATTTAAAAACCGCTGACGTTAAAGTTGAAGTGGAATTTAACGCCAAAAAGGACGGCAGTCTTGATATCAATGTTGAACTTAAAGATACCAACGGAAATAAAATTCAAAGTGAAAATATGCGTGTTGAAAAAAGAAGCGATTTGGAGTGATGAAAATGATTTCTTTGCAAGAATTGCGGGGAATTTACGGCGATTTTTCTGCTACGGGAATTATAAGTCGCTGGAAAAATTTTTCTTTCGGAGAAAATAATTTTAAAAATACGACTGAAGAAAAAAATTTTCAACCTGCCGAATCCATACAGGAAAATTTTGTCGAGCCTTCGCAAAATGTTGACTTTGTTGAACCTGAAAGAAAAACGAGATTTATTGACAGCTCTGTTGCTCAAAATTATTTTCCTTCGTCTACTCCTCAACCCGTTCAAAAAAATAAATTTTCGCCGGTTAATATTGCAAGTTTAAAAGATTGGGCGGAACTTAGGGAAGAAGCTCTGGATTTACACGAACTGAAAAATTTTTTTGTCGGCAAAAATGATTCGCAAAGTCCGCAATTTATAAATTTAATCGACAATTATAAAAAATCTGTTGAAAAAAAACTCACAAGTCCTCAAGAAACTGATGAAGACTCTTCAAATGTTTTTGTTGCAACACTCGCCGAAGTCATTTTAAAACGTTTTTATACCATCTTGAAATCATGCAAACGCGGAAAACTCGGAAGAGGTGAAATGCCAAAAGATTATTATTTGGAAATGGAGAAACGCATAGACAAATATTTTGATCGCATCGGTCTTAAGTCCGAAAATGTTAAACGCGGAGATTATTTTCGACAGTGGCAAGATCACATGAATGTTATTAGTGCAATTCCCGCACCGTTTGAGTGGCTGAACAAAAAAATTTCTGAAGTGGAAATTCAGCCGCATTATTTTGAATATCACGGCGACGACGGCGAATTTGAAAAATTTTATATTGACGGCGAATGTACTGTGTATAAATTCAGCAATTAGCAGAAAGGAAAATTTATTATGGAATTTATCGGCTTACTCGGTTTGCTTGGTTTGATAGGATTCTTTTTTGGAAGAGGTCTGGAATCAAAATTTGACAGCTTAAAAAAAGAAGTTCGACGCAAAAATGAAGATACGAATGTTGAAACAAGAATCGCAGAAAACGAAAAATTTATTTCCGAAGTACAAAGAGAAATTGAACAAATAAATTCTGCACTTCAAAATTTTGCGACGGTCAACGAGCTTAATAAAACTTCTCAACAAATTCAAATTCCTTTGCAGGAAATGGAAAGAAAAATTTCTGCTGCAGTTTCCAAAGTCAACGAATTAGAAAATAAATTTTCTGCACAAAGTCAAAATTTTTCTGCGGAAGATTTAAAAAATATTCAAAACTCACTGAAAAATTTTCAAACAAAAATTGAGGAACTTCAAAACGCAAACAAAAAAATTGATGTACGTTTAAAATCTGTCGAAAATTTAAAAATTTCTCCGCCGTCTGTGCCGAATGATTCTGAAAAAATTTTTGGGCAAAAAATTTCTGCATTGGAAACAAAAATTTCAGAACAAAATTCAATTCTGTCGCAATATCAAAATTATTTTGCTCAACTTCAAAACAATCTCAATAATTTGCAGAAAAAAATTGATGAACAGCAGAATAATTCTAAAATTAAATTTGACGAGCTGTCAAAAATTACTTCCAATCTTGAAGGACGCATAAAAAAATTAGAATCAGATTCAGTTGTAACGCCTCCACCGCCTGTCATTCCTCCGCCGCCTTTCATTTACAAATTTCAAATAAAAAATTTAAAAATGCCACTCTTTACCAATAATCCGAGAGACGCGGCGAAAAGTATTTCAGTTATTGAAAATTTATCAGGGCTGACTTCATTTCTGGAAAATTCAAATTTTGACAAAAAAGAAACTTTCATTCGCTTGATAAAAAATTATCAGCAGCATTTGAAAAAATTTATTGATAAAGTTCAACGCGGAAAATTTGACGAAGATACTTTTTCTGAAGAAGTCACTGACGCTTTTTTTGATACGCTGTCAAAATATTTTCTTGCAACGCTTCCTGTTTCGATTTATCGCGGTAGCAAGGAAGATCCAAAATTTTACTCCGAATTTCTTGTGCAGGTAAATTCTTATCTTTCCGCTTGTCATGTCTATACCGAACTGATTGAGCCGAAAAAATTGATGAAACATGACGACGTTGAAAAAATGGGCATTGTCAAAAAAGATACTGCCATCAAAAATGATGACAAAATTATTGATGAGGTTGAACGCCTTCCTTATTTTCTGGATTATCTGACTGAGGACAATGAATCCGAACGTTATTGTTATGAAGGAAAAATGGTTGTGTTTAAATTCGACGAGGGCAAAAAATGAAAAGTTTTATTGGAATAGATTTCGGGGCATGTAATATTAAAGCCGCAAAAGTTTCTTCAACGGGAAAAATTCAAAAAATTAAACTCAACAAAAATCAGTCGGGCGGAAATGTTATCCCGAATGTTATTCTTTATGAAAAAATCATTGACAAAAATTCAGGTTCAGAAAAAATTGAAATAAAAGTAGGCAAAGGTGCAAAAAACAATACTTTAGATCTCGAAAATAAAATTTGGCAGATTAAGCCGAAACTTTCTCAAAAAAATTGGAGCAAATATATAAAAAATCTTGGACGCGAAGTAACCGCCTTTGAAGCAGTAAAAGATATTTTTGAGTGGCTCTGGAAGACAATAATAGAAAAATCTTCCAAAGATGAAGATTATGATGTCACGATAACTGTTCCCGTGTCTTTTTCCGAAGTGCAGAAAAATTTAATCAAACAGGCGGCAATTGATGCGGGTATTCCTGTGACTTCGGTTATTATGGAATCTTTTGCCGCAATGTTTTCGCTGGAAGAATTTTTGGAAGAGTCGGAAGAAGAAACTGTTTTAATTTTTGATTTTGGAGGATCGACGCTTGACTTGAGTCTTTTCAAAATTGAACGCAATGACGACGAATTAAATTTAACAGAACTTGCGGCGGCAGGTTTGAAATTTGGCGGGATTGATATTGACAAGGCAATTTTGGAAAATATTTTTAAAGTCAAGTACGCTGATGACGTTGAAAAAATTTTGCAGAATGGCACTCCTGTCAATGAACTAAAAGAATTGATTGAACGAATGAAAGAAGCCATTTTTATTGATGACGGCGAAACGACAACTGACAGCATCAACGACAATAACGGAAATTTATATGAATTTACTTTGACACCGGAAGAAATTATTTCTGTGCTGGAAAAAATTAAAATCAAGGAAAAAATTATTTTTCTGCTTGACGAACTTTTTGACGATGCAGAAATTGACAAAAGCGAAGTCACTGCAGTTAAACCTTTCGGCGGAACTGTTTCGATTGATTACTTTTTGCAAATGTTGACTGATTATTTCGGCGAAGATATTTTTGACTGCGATGACCTCGACAAAGAGGAAATTTATATGGGAATTGCTGTCGGTGCGGCTAAATATGGTTATATTAAAAATCAAAATGATTCCAGCATAACAATTCAAAATGTTATTCCTTACAGCATCGGACTTGTGAAAAATGAAACTTTTAACCGTTACATTAAACGTAACGAACTTAGCGGATTTACAACGCCTTTAAAATCTCTGTTAATTTCCGAACTGGAAAAAAATAATTGGCGTGTGTCAGTTTATCAAAGTTTCAGTAATGAATTTGATTTGCCGCTTGAAAATGAGGAGGTGGTTTTTATCGGAGATGTTGAACTTGATAAAAATCTTTATACCGTCAATGACGCAGTTCTTTTCAATTTGCGTACTGACGGCGTAGGAAAAATTTATTTTAAAACTTTTGAACTTCAGCCGGAAAAAGATGAGCCGGTTTTTGTTGAAGAAAAAATTGTGAAAGTAGGGGGATAATCATGGACTACAAAAAAGAAACTGTTGACGAACTTTTTCAGATTGGAAATAAAATTTTGTCGGAACTTCAAAATGTTTCGCAAAAAAAATCTGACGACTTGGAAAAGGCAAACCGCCGCTTTGAAAATCTGCAGAAAAAGTTGCAGGACGTCTTGAATGACAGCAACGTTTAGGAGGGAAAAATTTTGGACACGAATTTTAATGAATCGAAAGCCTTTGAAGATTTGCACGGAATTTTGAATAACATTTACGCCGCCGCAAATTTTTATTACACGGAAATGAAAACGGCACAGGATTTAAACCGCGAAAAAGATAATACGATTGCTGATTTAAAAACGGAGCATGAAAAAAATCTTGCGGATTTGAAAAATTCTTATGAAAAAATTTTAGTCGAGAAAGATGAAAAAATTTCTGAACTGGAAAATAAAAATTCCGAACAGACAAAAAGTTTTCAGGAGCAGTTAAAAGAGTTCGGCGAATATAATATGAAATTGACCGAACAACTTAAAAATTTTCAGGAAACTTTGGATTCAAAAAAAAATAAATTGAATGAACTTGATTCCGAACTTCAAACTACAAAGGAAAAATTACAAATTGAACGCACTAAACTTGAAGATGAGCGTAGAACTTTCGACGAAGAAAAAATTTCTCTGCAGGAAAAAGCCGGCAGATATGACGATTTAAAAGATGTAGCAAATAATTTTGACGACGAGAAAAAAAAGTTGCGTGCAGAATTTGAAGAAAAAATTCATAAACTTGAAGAAGAAAACAAGAAATACGAGCAAGAAATTCAAGAATTGAAGAAAGAAAAAGACGAATGGAAAGCAAAAGCTGAAAACTACAAAAATCAGCTAGATAATATCGGAACGGAAAATCATTCCGAAAATGTCGGAGAATCTCCTAACAATCCAACAGCTTTTAACGGATATTGATTAGCGGAGATAATTTAAAATCTGTTTCCGAACTCGTAAAAGTAAATGCCGAGAACGAGAAAAGAATTCAAAAACATCAAGCGGAAATCCAAGATTTTAAATTTAAAGTTATAGGATTGCAAAAATATATCAAAGAACATTAATAAGGAGTAGTGAAAATATGAGTGAAATTTTTATAGGTATTGACTTGGGAACTACTAACACTCTTGCCTGTTACTTGAAAAACGGCAAACCCGATTTTATTCGTTTTTCAGGTAAAAGTCTTTTGCCGTCAGTGCTTTACGTCGATGAAGACGGGAGTATTGTTATCGGAAAGAACGCAAAAAAACGCGGTGCAATAGATCCGCTGAATGTTATCCGCTCTTCAAAAACTTACATGGCGGACGCAAAAAAAACTTGGAAGATCGGCGGAAAAACTTTTAATCCGACAGAAGTTGCCACAGAAATTTTAAAAGAAGTCAAGGCACAGACTTTAAAAAAATTGAAATGTCCGCCTGATACGACTGTCAACGCTGTTATCACTGTCCCCGCATATTTCAACGGCAACCAAAAAGACGAAACGAAAAAAGCAGGAGCGGCGGCAGGTCTTAAAGTTCAGCAGATTATTACCGAACCAATGGCGGCGGCAGTTGCGGCAGTCCGTGAACTTGAATTAAATGAAAAAATTTTTGTCGTGGATTTGGGTGGCGGAACTTTTGATATAAGTGTTTTGGAGGCAGATCAAGTAAATCATGTTTATCGTGCCATTGACGTTGACGGCGACAGAAAACTTGGTGGCGATGATTTTGATAAAATTATTTACGATTATTTTATCGGAATAATTCAAGATGACTTAGGGCTTGATCTTTCCAGTCAAAAAAAATCGGGATTGGATCATAATGAATATTATTCAATGACCGGCAGAGTTTTAGACGAAGCAGAAAAAGCAAAAATTGATTTAAGCGATTCAACAAGTGTTGAGGTCGATATTCCAAATCTTTTTTACTACAACGGAAAAAATTATAACTTCAATATAGAACTTACAAGGGAAGAATTTGACAACATTTGCAAGCCGATTTATGACAAAATTATTTCACGCATAACAAAATTTATTGAAACCAGCGACAAATTTAAAGTCAGTGAAATTTCTACAATAATTTTGGCGGGCGGCAGTTGTTATATTCCAAAAGTTCGTGAAGAAGTTGAAAAAATTTTTGGGAAAAAGGCAGATTCTCAACTTGATTTAGATACGCTTGTTGCAATAGGTGCGTGCTTTGTAGCCGAATCAATTAACGGCGGTCTGGCATTTCAACCGAAAGATATTTTGTCACATTCTCTCGGCGTTGAAGTTCTTTCACCAAACGGCAAAAAAATGATTCTCTCTAAAATTCTCAAAAAAGGTGAAGAATATCCCTGCGAATTTTCAAAAGTTTATACCACCGCTCAAAATAATCAAACTACAGTTCCAATTTATATTTATGAAGCTGGCGACGATGCCGAAGATGTTGAAGATATTGATGCTCACGATTATTACGGAGATGTTTCACTGGAAAATATTCCGAAAGCTCCCGCAGGCGTTCCGAAAATCAAAGTCACTTTCAACTATGATATAAGCGGCGTTGTTGTGGTTACTGCTCAAGATGAAAACAGCGGAGTGAAAAATTTAATCGAAATAAAAAAAGGTGTTCAGCCTGTTCGCAAAAAAATTCAAGCGTCCATAGATTTCATGTTGCTCTTGGATACTTCGGGAAGTATGGAAGGCAATGCGATTAAAGAAGCCAAACGTGCCTGCGAAATTCTTTTTACTGATATGATTGATTTTTCTGCACACAGCATGGGATTGATAACTTTTGATTCTTATGCAAAACGACTTGTTCCTTTAACACGAGATGAGAACAGACTTAAACAGGCTTTGCGAAATGTTGCTGCAGGTGGCGGCACAGATTTACATTCCGCTTTGAAGTACGCTGACGAAGATCTCAGAACAAGTTCAAATAAAAAAGTTTTAATAATCGTTACTGACGGTTATCCTTTTGATGAAAATGATGTCTTGAGATACGCGGAAAAAATGAAAAAATCCGGTATTCGCATTGTAACAATCGGTGCGGGTTCAGGTGTCGGAGAATCGTTTATAAAAAGTATTTCCAGTCCCAAAGACGCTTATAAAATTGATGATATGTCCAAACTTCAGAAAACTTTTGAAACTGCACTTCTTGCAATTCTCGAAGCATAAAGGAGAGTCGATTAAATGGAAAATGTAAACTACAAGGGCAGAGAAATTTCACTTGAAGATTTCTTAAAAGAAATTTTTGAGGAAATTCCTGCGACAAAAATTAAGTTGAGTATTGAAGAACTTAAAAAATATTCTACCGAAAATGTTTTTAACGAAAAAAATTTGGAAAGTTTTAAAGCCGTGCAAACTCTCGAAGACTTGAAAAATTTTATTATTCAGCCGACAACTCAAGGGCAGGGCGTGAAAGACCTTTTGTCAACCTGCCTTACTGATAAAAATATTTCGTTCAATGAAAAAGCCGTTAAAAATTGCGGAAAAAATCATCTCAGCTTAATTTTTGAAAATGCCTTTGATTTTGCCGAAAATTTTGCTCCTGCCGTAGAACCTGTTCAAATTTCACCTGAACCTGAAAAAAAATCCGAACCATCTGAAATTTCTCCTCCGCCACCACCTCCTCCCGCTCCTTTGAAAAAAATTGAATTGGATTTAGACAGTATGCAGACAATTTTAAACGGCTGTAAATTTTTTGTCCGCGAAGATATTGACGCAACACATTTTGAATTGACGGAAAAAATGCCCGTCACGCTGATGAATAAATTTTATATGATAGTGCCGAAAAATCTGCAAATTTATTATGGTGCGGCGGCAGTCATTACGAAAAACGAACCTCATGAACTTGCGGCGGTCGGCAGTCTGCAACTTCACGAAGGAAAAACTCATATTCTTTTGCAAGAAAAAAATATTGAATATGATTTGTTCAGACAGCAAAATAATTTTTATATCGTACTTTTCCCGCAATCCGCACATGAAAAATTTGAAGGCGGAGAATATTACAGCGGGGAAGTTTATCTTGTTGAATGTCAAGTGGATTTAAAACAGCTTGAAAAAGCACGTCCCGCCCTTTGTATTGATTTTGGAACGAGCAACACGACAGTAGGAAGTTACGGCACAAAAAATCCAGATGCGAATGATCCCGAAATTGTAGAATTTTTGGACGAAACCGGCGACGAACCTCAAATGCGAAAAATGATTCCGACAATCGTTTATATTGAAACTTTTGCCAATAATAAAATTAAATATTTGTTCGGCTACGAGGCTTTAAAAAAAGTTATCGAAAAGGATTATAATCCCGTTTCGTCTGTCTTTTACGAAATTAAACGTTGGATTAACAATATCGACGAAATTGAAACTGTGACAGATGAAAAAGGTTTAAAAACAACTGTTTCACACCGCGAAATTATTCAGGCTTATCTTGAACATGTTTTGGATCTTGCCGAGCAGTATTTTGAACGCAAATTTACAAAACTGCATTTTACTGCACCGGTAAAACTCAAAGACAGTTTTATTGAAGAAATGAATAAAATGTTTATCGGCAAAGGAAGAATGGTAATAGGTGCGGGAATTGCAATCGACGAAGGAATTGCAATAATTTACAATCATATTGCCGAGCAGATGAAGAAATATATTCTTGCAGAGAAATCAGCTAAAGATAAAAGAAAGCGTGAGGAATACAAGACCAAAAAAATTTTTATAATCGACTGCGGCGGCGGAACTACAGACCTTGCAAGCTGTGAGTACACTTTGAACAATGACGGCTACAGCAAAAATTTGAATATAATTACAAAATTTGAAAACGGCGATTCAAATTTCGGCGGTAACAATGTCACTTTCAGAATTTTGCAGTTGTTGAAAATTAAATTGGCACAAAAATTACAAAACGGTGAAGATTGTTCTGTTCAAAGTTTGATTGATGACGAAAATAAATTACTTTCCGTCATTGATAAAAATCACGATGAAAATATTCTGCCGAAAGACGACAGAGAACTTGTCTATAAAAAATTTGATGAAGAGTATGAAAAAGCCGAAATCTTTGTTCCGACAAAATTTGGCAGTGAAGAATTGATTAAGAAAAAAAGTCAGCTGAAAAGAAATTTTTATTATCTCTGGCAAATGGCGGAGGCTTATAAAATTCAATTTTATCGTGCGAATATGGATTTTGTTTCAGTAGACTTTAATAAACCTGAGGACAGAAAAATTGGAATTCCCGACGACGACAAATATTATCTTTTCGTGAGAAGAACTCCTGACGGCGAACTTGAAAAAGTCATGAATCCGATGAGCGGAATTGAAATCACGAATAACGACATTCACCGCCTTTTGTACGCTGATATTTATTCCCTGCTTAAAAATGTTCTGTATTCTTATGATGCAAACGATAACGAACAGGAACTTTTGAAATATAATCATTACAAACTTTCTGGGCAATCTTGCAAAATTACTCTTTTTAATGAATTGCTTAAAGAATTTATTCCGGGAAAATATTTGCGTTATGGCGATGATAGAGCCGACTCACCTGACAGCAGTGAATTAAAATTGGCTTGCATAAACGGCAGTATTCATTATATGCGTGATACAGAGTACGGAGAAATTAAGCCTATCATAAAAATGGAACCGCCAACTTTAATTTACGATGTTTGCAAAGTAAATGTTGAAGGAAATATTGAAAGTTTCATGTTAAAAAGAGATATGAAAAAGATTGAACCGAATGTTGACGTAATTTCTTCAGAGGCAAATCGCGTTAAATATGTTGTCATTTCTCAAAACAGAAGAAAACAAAATACCATTGATTTTCTTATAGAAAAAGGTATCGGCACTCCAACTAGTACCGCTGAAATGAAAATTGACATCAAACATCGCACAAATGATGAAGATGGTGCGATAGGAAAATATTTAACAGATAAATTGGACGATATAAAATTGAAAGACGACACTGAAAGAGTTTTCGCACTCTTTGCCATTCCGTCAAAAACCGGATACGGATTTTATATCTATTGTTTCAGAGTTGAAAGTCAAGGCACTCGTTATCATCTTACACAAAAGCCGAAATATTTCAGTTTTGAAAATACGGCTTTGGAAACTTTTTTTGACGGCGGAAGATAGAGGAGAATTTTTATGTTCACGAATAAAAATTTAAAATTTCCGCACAAAGCAATTTTGACAAGCGAACTGCTCCAAGAAATTCATAAATATCCGCGTGAATTTTTTCGCCTTTTGTATAAAAACTATTGCGACGGAATAATTTGCGGACTTAATTATTTTATTGATGAAGAAAAAAATTTAATTTTGTCTGCGGGAATTGTTTTGTTGGACGGTGCATTTTATTTTCTTGAGGATAATTTAAATATAAGCGAACTTGCGGAAAAAAATAATTTGGTCGGCGGAAATGATTATTTTATTTCTTTACAAAAAGAATCGCAAAAAAAATCTCCGTGCATGACGGAAAATAAATTTATTGTAAATTTCAGCGAAGAAGAACAAAATTTTACACTCGGAAAATTTCGCTTTAAATCAAAAGATGATTTTAATTTGCCTATTTTATCAGATGATGAAGACAATCCCTTTGAAAATCTTTTTCGTGACAGCAGATTGAATTTAGTTGAGGTTCAATTTTCCGACAAGGAATTCGCAACTTTTCACCCGTTAATTTTTGAAGTTGTAAAAAATTTTTTGCTGTCGAAAAAAAACAAAACTCCGTTCGATTACTCAATTTTAACATGTTTGCAAAATAATGAAGTAATTTCTCTGCAAACTGTGAAATCATATATTGCCGAAGAAACTGGCGAAGATACGTTTGAAAATCGTCGGGAATTGCTTGAAACTTTTTGTCAATGTCTGGTGAGTTCAGAATTTAAAAGTCAATATTCTGATTCAGAGGAAGTTACAGAATCTCCGAGAAGACCTCCCAGACATATACCTTGTCAAATTTGAGAGAATCATTTTGAACATTCATTAAATATTCTCACGCAAAATACTTCTTCTTATTATCAGTTGCGGGTGAGTTTTTTGATATTTTTTGACTTCGTTATTTTTTAAATTAGCTGTTCGAGAGCCGCAAACCACTCGCCAATATATTTTGTGTTCCTTTAATGCCTCAGCAAGATTTTTATCAGTATTTTCAAGTTGCACGAAAGCACTTTTTATGTGACTGCCTTTCAATTCAATCAGATAGGCAGTTTTTTTTGTTTCATCTAAAACAAGATAATCCGCACGACGTTCCCGCGTTTTTGCCGGCAAAATATCTCCGTCAACTTTTATTTGTCTAACAAAATCGTTGTCTTTGTTTACTGCGATATGTTCGCTGTTATTTTCCTTTGAATGAATTTCCTTTTGTTTTTCAGTGCAGTAAGTCGGGAAATTTAATAATTCTTGATAGCTATTGACCCACATTATTTTTTCCCTCCCGCTCCAAATACATCAAGTCATCTGCAAAACCATTTATTTTATCTGACGCATCGTCAATCATTTCATTTTTTATCAATCCATTTTCCTCATCAACGGCATTATATAAATTTCCGCCGTCAACAAAATATGCAGAAAAATTATCACGTTCCAAAAGTTGAGCAGAAATTAAATTTTCTTTTTTCAACAAATTAGAAATATCGTAGCCCTCATTTTTCATTCTTTGTGCGTCCAAAAGATTACTCAAAGTTCCCAAAATATACGGGCTGTGCGTCGTTATCAAAACATTATTTTCAGCATGCACAAACAAACTTATCAAATTGCTGATATTTTTTTGTGAATCTGGATAAAGATGGGCTTCTGGTTCTTCCAAAATCAAAAAAACAGGAATTTTTTGAAACAAATAAAAAAACATTATATTGCAGACCCAGACAATTTCTTGTTGTCCCGATGACGCAAAACTCATTTTTGTTTGTACTGAACTATTTTCTTCTGTTATCAAAAATTCTTCGCCGTTTTTGAAAAAATATTTTCCCTTCAAGATTTTTTGAACCAATTCCAAAAAATAATTTATCAAATTTTTATCGGCGGTCGAGCGGTCATTTATTACATCATCGAACAAATGATTCGGTTCTGTAGAAAAAAAAGTTCTCCGCAAAATTAAAATCAACAAAACATAATCTCTGACACAGGCACCGATATTTTGTTCGATCATTCGATTTTCTGTCGAATCGTTGCGGATAAAAATTTCGCTTATATAATCTGTCAACGACGCTATTGTGCTACGTCCGGCAGGAATATATATCGGCTTGAAATCAATATCAAAAAAACTTTTTAAGATTTTTTGCAGTTCATCTCGATTTTCTTCGGACTCCCAAAATAATAAATCTTTATGAAAATTTTTTTCTAACAGCAAATTAAAATTTTCGCTGAATTGAAAATCAAGAAAAAATCTTCCCGAAATTTTTTCTGATGCAGTTATGACAATCCAAGTATCTAATTTATAAAAATATTCCAGCCGCATTTCTTTGGAATTTACAACGCCGCCACCGAATGTTGCGAAAAATTTTGTACGCAAAAAATTTATTACGTTTTCGAGCGGCAAAGGATTTTCCGTTTTATTTTTTAAAATTTGCTCACGAAAAATATCTTTCACGCACAAAAAATAATATATCGCTTTGGCGATTGTACTTTTGCCTTCGGCTTGAGGTCCAGTAAGAACCGTAAATTTTTTTATATCCATCACGCAATCAGTTATCGGACCAAATTTATGAATTTTTATCAAGTGCATAATTTCGCCCCCGATTTTTTTTAAAATTATATCATTTTCAATTTACATTTGAACAGATTTTTTTATTTTTACTCTTTTGAAATGCCCAAAAAATTGTGCAAAAATAGTGCATCACAAATTTTTGAAAAGTGCTATCATATGGACGTGGTAATTTTGTCGAGATGTTCACTTATGCATTTCACTTCGTGAAACGCGGTTTTTGTCCGATTCTGCAGCCGTTTGTGGGCAAAAAAATTTTGTAAAATGCCATTCGCTGTTCGCTCATTGAACCTGCGGTTGGCTGAAGAATTTTTGGAAGGGAGGAGAAAATTTTATGGCTATGTTCCATTTTAGAATTAAATCTGACAGGAAACCAGACGGAACTAAAGTTTCTGCAGTCAAACACGTTGAATATATTCGTCGTGAAGGCAATTTCGCCGAAGTTGAAAAATGGAAAGAAAAAAATAAATTTGACGGCTTTTTCCTTTCCTCCAAACAAACCAAAAATATCTTCGACGGACAAAATTTTCTTCTCTACAAAACTGATGATTTTGGTTCAATCCGAAATTCTGAAAACGGAATAGAAGTAACAGAAAATTCTTCTCCGACTACTCTAGCCATCGCACTTATGCTCGCCGATAAAACTATGAACCATCAACCGCTCGTTATTTCCAATGCGTCGAATTTTAAAAGAACGGTGTTAGAAGCGGCTTTGCTTGCCAATCTCGACGTTTCTTTTTCCGATAAACTTATGCAAGATGCTTTTATCAGCAGGAAAGAAAATCTCAAAAACGAACAAAAAAATTTTATCCGTAACGGAGGAACGCTCATCACAAAACGTCCAAAACTGAAAAAAATTATTTCTCCGGCTCACGCTCAAACTGTCGAAGAGGCAACAAAATCTGCTTTAAAATTCCGTTCACTCAATGACTTAAAATCCATTCCAACTGAAAATGCTGATAACCTGTCCGATGAAGAAACTCGCAAACTTGAAAAAATTGCTCAGGAGTCTTATCAGGATAAAAACGTTCGTTTTGATTTTTCCGATGAAAGAAAAAATTTAGCAAAGTGGACTGCTGACACCATTTTGCAACGCATTGATGAAAGTCAAAATTACGTTTCGGCACATTCTCACGTCGAATA
>JAFZMV010000042.1 GCA_017553205.1 Selenomonadaceae bacterium
CGTCCATTTCGACAAGAAGCTGGTTCAAAGTCTGCTCCCTTTCGTCGTTTCCGCCGCCGAGACCTGCTCCGCGCTGACGACCTACCGCATCGATTTCGTCAACAAAAATTATGCACGGCGCCTTGGCTTTCGCGTTTTCAAAAAGGTCTCTCACCCTGCTCGCACCGACACCGACGAACATTTCGACGAAATCGGAACCGCTTATGATGAAAAACGGAACATCGGCTTCCCCCGCAACTGCTTTTGCGAGCAAGGTTTTACCTGTTCCGGGAGGCCCCACAAGAAGGACTCCGTGCGGGATCTTAGCACCGATTTTGGTGTAAACCGACGGTTTTTTGAGAAAATCGACGACTTCTTCAAGCTCTTCCTTCGCCTCGTCAACGCCTGCAACATCCTTGAAACGGATCTGGTTCTGGTCTTTCGAAATCATGCGGTGTTTGCTTTTTCCGAACGAGAAAGCCTTGTTGTTTCCGCCGTTCATCTGACGCAGGAAGAATATGAAAATGGCAACAAAAATTATCATCGGAAGCCAAGAAATGAGGAGAGTTTTCCAGAGCGAATCGTCTTCCGGCTTTTTGTAGGTCGCTGGGACGTTGTTTTCAGCCAGGAACTCCGACATCCTCTCTCCACTTGGTCCTATCACCGTGAATTTGGTGTCTTTTCCGTCGTTGAGAACGCCGCTGAACTCGATCCCGTCAATAAAAACTTCTTTTATTTCCTGATTTTTAACCTTTTGCCGGAACTCGGTCATATTGATTTCAGCGACCGGCGCAGATTCCGTCATTCTCGAAAGACTTATTGCGACAAAAGCAAGAACAGCGATAAACAGCCAAACAATCAGTGTTCTGTAATTGAATTTCATATATTTCTCCTAAATCAAACATCAAAAGAACGTATTTCCGCTATATAAGCACAAAAACGCAAAAGCGAAGTATTTTAGCAATATTTTCTAAAATTAAAATAAATATCTATAAAAAAGGCAAAACGACCCGAAAAAGGTTTCAACCCGATCATTTTCTGATAATCAATAACAAAATTATTTATCACATCGTAGCACCATTAAAATCTTTTGAAAAATCAGGAAGTTATTTTGCAGAACCCTCTCAGACGCTTCGTGCGGAGCTTCTTGTTATGCAAAATTTTAAATAAATTAATTTTATACTCAAAACTATTGAAGTTAAAAAAATAAAACTTTCAAATTACTACATTAATTTTTTGACTTTTTAATACAAACATATAAAATATTTTTTGAATTTGATCTTTGGGAGAAAAATTTATTCATAAAAAACTTGATTTATTTTTATTTAACAGTAAACAAACGACATAATGACCGAAAAGAGGGTTTATATCAAACACTTTGTGTCCCTCGAGTAGGTCTTTTTTTATTTTCCGGAGCCAAAAAATGGAAATAGTAACAATGATCGACGGCGGTTTTTTGAGGAAAAAGTATCATGCAGCGTTTAAGGAAAACATTTCTGCTTTGCAAATCAAAAATTTTGTAGGCAACATCATAAAATATTCCGGTTTCGGCGGAATAAATACTTACAGAGTTTATTTTTATGACTGCAAGCCGTGCGATGCAAAAACATCCTACCCTGTTTCAAAGAAAGCTCTTGATTTGTCAAAGACCCCTCAATACAAGGAAAGTCTGAGTTTAATCAATGAAATCCGAGGCTTGGATTTTTTCGC
>JAFZMV010000043.1 GCA_017553205.1 Selenomonadaceae bacterium
CATTGCTTTACACAAAAAATATTTGATTAAGATTAAAAGCAAACGCAGTATCAGGCAAAATCTTTTATCCTGTCTTCTCAATGACAAACTGCTCCTTGATGTCATTTCCGCTTAAAAATTTATGAAACGCCCGTGTTTTGTGCGGTGAAATTCTTGCAATTAAAAAATTCGTTAAGTATAATAAAAAAAATTTTTTAAGGAATATGAGTTAGAAATTTATGATAAAAATTAAAAATGTAAGTAAATATTTCGGCACGAAAGCCGCGTTAAAAAATATCAATCTGGAAATTTCTGACGGAGAAACTTTAGCAATAATCGGAGGTTCAGGTTCGGGAAAATCTACTCTGCTTAAACTTATGATAGGATTGATTCAACCGACTGAAGGAGAAATTTGGATTGACAACGACGAAATTTCAAAAATGAATGAAGATGAAATTACAAAAATTCGTTTGAAAATGGGAATGGTTTTTCAATATTCCGCACTGTTCGACTCAATGACTGTCGGAGACAATGTTGCTTTCGGTTTGGTCGAGCATACGAATTTTGATAAAAATAAAATAAAAAAAATTGTTCTCCAAAAATTAAAGCAAGTCGGACTTGATGGCGTGGAAAATTTAATGCCGAATGAACTTTCGGGCGGAATGAAAAAAAGAGTTTCACTTGCAAGAGCCATCGCTTTTGAGCCGTCAATAATTTTTTATGATGAACCGAGTTCGGGACTTGATCCGATTATGACAGATAAAATTGACGAACTTATTATTGAAACTCAAAAGGCTTTAAACGTCACAAGCATTGTCGTAACTCATGACATGGTTAGTGCTTGCAGAATCGCTGACAGAATCGCAATGGTTTACGGCGGAGAATTGATAGCAGTCGATACTGTAGAAAATTTTAAAAATATTGAGGATTCACGAGTCAAAGCATTTTTCAGACATATTTAAAATTCTAAAATTTACATACCGAAACACAAGAAATAATCAGCGTTTTGTAAGGAGGTGCGGATAAAAAACTGGACAAATTAAGCAACGAACTTCTTTTTTTTGTCTGTATTCTATTACTCCGGCGAAAATAAATCCCACAGCAAAAAATAAATTTTTTCTATAGACTTCAAAAAATTTTTGATTCGCGTTATAATTCACCGCGAAATTTAAAGGAGGTTTTTTTATGAAGAAAAAATTATTTGCAATGCTTGGTATTGCGGCAACATTATTTTTTACGGGTTGCGGCGGAGGAGATAACGGAGGCGGTTCGGATAAAACGAACGCAACTTTAAAAATTGGAGCTACTCCCGTTCCTCATGCTGAAATTTTGGAAGAAATTAAACCTGACTTGAAGGAAAAAGGTATCACACTTGAAATTGTTGAGTTCAACGATTATGTTCAGCCGAATATTGCACTCAACGACAAAGAACTTGACGCAAACTTTTTCCAGCATGAACCTTATCTGAATGACTTCATCAAAGAACATAAGGAAATGAAACTTAAAAATGCGGGCGGAGTTCATGTCGAGCCTATGGGAATTTATTCCAAAAAAATTAAAGACTTGAAAGAACTTCCGAACGGTTCACAAATTGCCATTCCGAATGATCCGACAAATGGCGGTCGTGCTCTTCTTCTTTTGCAAAAAGCAGGATTGCTCAAACTTAAAGACGGAGTAAAAGAAACTGCAACTATTCAAGATATTGCGGAAAATCCGAAAACTTTAATAATTCAAGAAGTCGAGGCGGCTCAACTTCCAAGAACTTTGGACGATGTTGACGCAGCAATTATCAACACAAATTTTGCTATGAATGCAGATTTAAATCCGATGAAAGATGCTTTGTTTATTGAGGATAAAACTTCGCCCTACGTTAATATAGTTGTTGTTCGCGACGGCGACGAAAAACGTCCTGAAATTAAAACTTTAATCGAAGTTATTAAATCTGATAAAGTGAAAAAATTTATTGAAGAAAAATACAAAGGTGCGATTGTTCCCGCGTTCTGATAATTAAGAATTAAAAAATTAGGAATGAGGAGTTAGTTTTTGCTGACTCCTCATTTTTTTGGGGTGATATTGTGGAAAAACTAAAAATTGGAACTCGTGCAAGTCGTTTAGCTTTGTGGCAGGCGGAATTTGTTGCGAATGAACTCAAAAAAAAATTTCCCGTGCTTGATGTTGAACTTATAAAAATTCAGACGACGGGAGATAAAATTTTGGATTCTCCGCTTGCAAAAATTGGCGGCAAAGGTCTTTTCACGAAAGAAATTGAAAATCAGCTTGCAGAAAAAAAAATTGACTTGGCTGTCCACAGTTTAAAAGATGTTCCTAACGAGTTGGAAAAAAATTTTAAAATTGCGGCGATAACAAAACGCGAAAATCCTTTTGATGCTTTTGTCAGTGAAAAATTTTCTTCGCTCAAAAATCTGCCAAAAAATTCTGTTGTCGGGACTTCAAGTTTGAGAAGAGCGGCACAAATTTTAAAAATTCGTCCTGATTTGCAGATAAAAAATTTGCGTGGAAATGTTGAAACTCGTTTGAAAAAATTATCTGCGGGAGAATTTGACGCAATAATTTTGGCGGCGGCAGGTCTTAAAAGATTGGGCTACGCAGAAAAAATCCGCGAAATTTTATCTGAAATAATTCCTTCGGCGGGGCAAGGTGCATTAGCGATTGAAATTCGCGAAGATGATTTTTTGACGGCAGAAAAAATAAAATTTTTGAACGACGAAAAAACTTTTTCAGCTGTGAAAGTCGAAAGAGATTTTTTAAAAAAAGTCGGCGGCAGCTGTCAAATACCTGTGGGAATTTTTGCGGAAGTTGACGAAGAAAAAATTTCTGCACGGGCGATAATTTCTTCGATTGACGGAAAAAATTTTGTAGAGGACAAAAAAAATGATTCCCTGAAAAGTCTTGATGACTTCGGAGAATCATTTGCGGAAAATTTACTTGAAAGAGGCGGAAGAAAAATTTTGTCGGAAATTTTGTAATCACCATGGAGTGAACTGCCAATGAAATTCAACTTTTTTTCTTTTGTGTCGCCAACGCAAAACAGCCGTTGAGCAGTGTAAATCTCTGTACCAATAAAAATCTGTGTCTTTAAGTTGACCTGTTTGAGTGTCAAACTTCCAGCCCGCTACAAATCTGTCTTTATCGGTGAGTCTGTAACTTATACCCGTTTCAAATCTGCTTGAATAATCTTCAAGATTAATCTTGTACAGAGCTGTGCGGGTATTATTTTTTGTGTAATGATATGCGGTATAAGCGGCGAATCTGTCATCAAATTCCTTACCGAGAATTACATCATAGTTCATGCCGCGAACATCGCTTTTGCTTTTGTCGCCGGTGCTTTTTTGATCCGTCGTAATTTTATAACTTGTATGGAGCATAAGTTTAAAATTTCCGGGCAAGTCAATCGGATCATGAGATAAACCAACCTCAAATTCTTGATGAAGAGATTTTGTATCTTCAGAACGCCAATGCCCTATTTCATATTCAACAGTATATTCAAGCGGGGAATTTTCTAAATGATGTTTATAATAAATATCCAGTCCCGGTTCTTTCTGAATCCAGTTGCTGTTATCGTCGCGATAATAACCGTAAATTCCTCTGGCTACAATTCCTCTGTTTGAATATACAAGTTCGCCGCTTGAACGAATACCTTTTTTTGTATTCGCATAAGCATTCAACAGAGTTTTCCAGTGAGCATCTTTAAACGGAAATTCAAAAGTATCTTCAACATATGCCCCGTCATCAGAATTGTAGCCGACTCTTGGAAAATAAGTTTCGCTGTCATCATCAAGGCGACGTTCTTCATAATCTTTTTTGCCGACCATTTTTCCTTTTATCCACAATTTAACTTTGTACATTCTCATAATTTGTTCGGGCCAAATTTCCATTCTTTCCGCACTTAATTGATAATCGGGAATTTTTGCATTGCATTTTGTTTGCGTCGCGTCATAAGCAACAATATGATCGGGATAAAATTCAAAACGTTTTCCGCTGATATAATAATCGGCGGCTTTTCCTTTAGCCTCTCCCATTGTTCCCGTCTTTGTTCCATAATTATAAACAGTGTTATACCCGTCCAAAGTTACGCGGGGAGATTCGGGATTGATTTGAAGGACATGAGCTTTATCTCTGACTTTGACATCTTGAGTTTTAATATTTCCTTCAGCTTCTTCGCTCTGAAATCTGTAGCCTTCCAGCTGAATAATATCAACATTACCAGTCGCAATAAATTCTCCCGTCGCTGCATTATAAACAAGATCATCACCGACAAACGCGGCGGGAATCGGTTTTCCTTCCTCAATCGGTTTAGGCAGTCTGTTTTTTGCCTCGTCAATATCTTCAATCAATTTTTTCTGTTCTTCGGTGAGGGCTTTTGCTCTCTCTTCAATTCGGCGGTTTTCTATGTAGTCAAAAATTTCCGTGCCTGTATCGGATTTGGAACTGTAAGAAGCCTCAACCGTCGAATAATTTGCAAGAACAAAATTTAAAGTCGCACAGAAAACCGACGATGCAATAATTTTTTTTGTTTTACTTTTCATAGTCATTCATCTTTCGCAAATTCATCAATTTCAACCGGCACAAAAATTTTTTTATTATCTTTTTTCGTAGTTGGAGCAGGTGCTACGGGAGTTTTAACAGGTGCAGGTGTAGAAGTTTTAACAGGTTCAGGTGTAGGAGTTTTAGCAGGTTCAGGTGTAGGAGTTTTAACAGGTGCAGGTGTAGAAGTTTTAACAGGTGCAGGCGTGGAAGTTACTGCAGAAATTTTTTCTTCAACAGCCGTCACAGTTCCGTTATCTTGAATAAGTGCATAAACCGCAGAGGGATTTTTTGTCTGAATATAAAATTCAGTTCCCTTATCGACTTCAATATTTTTTCTGTGTACAAGTGCTTTATTTAAACCGCTGTTCAAATCCATTCCCACTAAACTTGCACCGTCAATCATTTTATTTTCGGTCATAATATTTTTTGATTCTTCGCCGACAAAAATATTAATTTCTCTGCCGTCAAGACAGCGGATTTTATTAAAATCAATTTCAACTTTTCCGTTTCCTATCATCAAGCCTTTAGCCTGACGAACTTTTGTAACAATTCCTTCGCCCTGCAGACCTTTTGCAAAAATAAGTTTGTCGTCAACAAAAATATCTTCCGCAACAACAAAATTTACGAGGTCGCCGACTTGCAGAGTTTTTGAGCCGACAGAATCAGCCAAAGAAACTTTGACTAAAATATTTTCGGGAATTTGCATTTCAATCATCGGAACATTTTCCATGCCGAAAGAACTTTTTGAAAGCGTTCTGATTCTTTCTACAAAATTTCCCGTTCCGATTTTTCCGAAAATAGAATTTTCCAAGTCTGAGAGTCTTTTATCAATTCCGCTGTTATGAACTTCATGATTTATATTCCATTCCAGAGCGTTGACTTTTGCAATTATGGAAGGTTCGCCGGTGTCGTTGTAGAGAATATTATAAACCGCGTCAATTCTTGCGTTCATATTTCCCTGCATGTTTCTGCCGGTGAAATCTTTTTCAATTTTGTTGAGTCTGTCCAAAATTGCTCCGATCTGTTCTCCGCCGTAAGTATCTTTTTCAATGCGTACAAGTTTTTCGTTTGCGGAATTTTCCGCAGCAAAACTTTCAGACGCAGAAAAAAATAATGCCACACAAAATACCGTGCAGAAAAATTTTTTCATGAAAATTTTTAAATTCAAACTATTCGCCTCCGTAAAGAATCATGATAACAATTTCACTCATCAAAGATTTATCGGAATAAGAATGAGGCGTACGGCTTTTATAATCCGCTGAAATTTCTGTTCTGTCGGAATAAGAAAGAGTTTTTGTAGATTTTATCGTGTAAACTTTTTCCGCGTGATTTATTTCAACGTCCGTTAATTCCATTTGATTTATATCTGCACGAATAACAACTAAATTAACATTGAAAGTTTTATCGTCTTTTATTTTCACGCTGTCCGCGTCAACATAATAGCCGAGATTTTCGCGGGCATCTATAAATCTCAAATCTTCCGCAGAGCAAAAATTTAAACCAAAAAAAATAAACGCCATGCCTGCCAGCATAGTCGAGAAAGTTTTAAAAATTTTTTTCTTCATGTTTATCCCCCGTTGAAAAATTCTTCGCTATTATAATTCTTTAGTGAAAAGTGGGCAAGAAACTTTTTCAGGAATCAAGATTTTTTTCCGCCAGTCCATTCAATAATATTTGAAGGAAGATTCAACTGCAGAAGAATTTTATTTACAATATGTTTTATTTGAGCGTCAACAGAAAAATCCGTGTGATAAAAAGTCATAACAGGCGGCATAATAATTGCTCCAATATCGGCAAGTTCTTTCATATTTCTTAAATGAATTTTGCTGAAAGGCATTTCACGCGGAACTAAAACAAGTTTTCGATTTTCTTTAATGCAGACATCAGCCGCACGAAGTAATAAATTTTCACAATAACCCGCCGCAATTCCCGCAACAGTTTTCATCGTACACGGAACAATTATCATTCCGTCAACCAAAAAACTTCCGCTTGCAATAGATGCGTCCATTTCATGAATATCATAAACAACGTCGGCAAGTCTTTTAATTTCGTAAACATCAAAATTTGTTTCATCTCTGACAGTCAATTCTCCGCCTTCCGTGATAATCAAATGAGTTTCGACCTCATCAATTTTTTTAAGACTTTTCAAAAGTTCTACAGCGATTAAAATTCCGCTTGCTCCCGTTATTCCGACAATAATTCTTTTTTTCAAAAAATCACCCTTTAAAAAATTTTTCGTCAAATATTTTCAGCATAGAAAAAAATTTTCCTGTATAAATTAAAAAAGCCGCCGAAAAATTTTTTCGACGACTTTAATTTTTCTTTATTTTCGTAAAAATTTTTTATCCGAGAATTACGAGAGATTCATGAGCCTTGACGCTCTGACCTGCTGCGACATTGAATTTTTTAACAGTGCCGTCAGCGTCAGCAGTAATTTCATTCTGCATTTTCATAGCTTCAAGAATCAAGAGAACTTCGCCAGCTTTAACTGCCGCACCTTCAGATGCAACAAGTTTGATGACTTTGCCCGGCATCGGAGCATCGATCGAATGTTCACCCGCACCTGCCGCAGTTTTTGCAGGAGCAGGAGCCGCCGCAGGTTTCGGAGCGGGAGCAGCTGCAGGAGCCGCAACAGGTCTGGGAGCAGGTTTAGCACCGCCAGCCGCTTTTACTTCTTCAACTTCGACTTCGTAAGTTGTGCCGTTTACAGTAACATTAAATTTTTTCATTTTCTGACCTCCAAATTATTTAGAAATATTTTTTGACGCAAGTGACCAGTTTTCATTGCGTTTAATTTTTACGGCGACAACCTTGCCACCTTTTGACATTGCCTGAACTGCCGCAGTTATTACTGCGATAATTTCGGGTTTTATTTTTTCAGCCATAAGGCGTCAGCCTCCTCAAAAAATCTTAAAGCGGAATATTTCCATGCTTTTTGCTGGGACCTGCCTCACGTTTGCTGGCAAGAGCATTAAGAGCGGTGATAATCAGCGGACGAGTTTCTTTCGGTTCAATAACCATATCAGCGTAACCGCGTTCAGCCGCTTTGTAAGGTGTAGCAAATTCTTCAACGTATTCAGCAGTTTTTTGATCTTTATCGGGGTCTTTGCGGAAAATAATATTTGCCGCACCTGCAGGACCCATAACAGCAATTTCAGCACTGGGCCAAGCCATAACCTGATCTGCACCGAGTTCACGACAGCACATTGCGATATAAGAACCGCCGTAAGCCTTACGAGTAATAACTGTGACTTTCGGAACTGTTGCCTCTGAATAAGCGTAGAGCATTTTTGCACCGTGACGAATAATGCCGTTGTATTCCTGATCAACGCCGGGCAAAAATCCGGGAACATCAACCAAATTTACAAGCGGAATGTTAAACGCGTCACAGAAACGAATAAATCTTGCAGACTTATCAGACGCATCAACATCAAGACAACCAGCCATAACTGCAGGCTGATTTGCGATAATTCCTACACTTCTTCCGCCGAAACGTGCAAAGCAAGTTATAATATTTGTCGCAAAATATTGATGGACTTCGTAAAATTCTCCGTTGTCAACAATTCCGCGAATAACTTCTTTCATGTCGTAAGGTGCATTGGGATTGTCGGGAATAATCGAATTTAAATATTCTTCCTGTCTGTCGGGATCGTCGTCAGTGTCAACAATAGGAGCGTCCTCTAAATTGTTGCTGGGCAGATAACTCAACAAATAACGAATCTGTTCAATGCAGTCCTCTTCATTTTCTGCCGCAAAATGTGCAACACCTGAACGACTGTTATGAGTCATTGCTCCGCCGAGTTCTTCAGCGGTAACTTCTTCAGCCGTAACAGATTTAATAACCGCAGGACCTGTAATGAACATTTGACTTGTATTTTTTACCATGTAAATAAAGTCTGTTATCGCAGGAGAATAAACCGCACCGCCCGCACAAGGTCCCATAATTACGGAAATTTGCGGAATGACACCCGATGCGGCAGTATTGCGGTAGAAAATTCCCGCATAACCGCTAAGAGCGTCAACTGCCTCTTGAATACGAGCACCACCCGAATCGTTAATTCCGATAAGCGGGGCTCCCATTTTCATAGCCAAATCCATGACTTTCCAAATTTTATGAGCATGTTTTTCGCCGAGAGAACCGCCCTCAACTGTGAAATCCTGTGCGAAAGCGTAAACAAGTCTGCCGTCAACTGTTCCGTAACCGATAACAACACCTTCGCCCGGAAGTTCTTTTTTCTCCTGCCCAAAATTTGTGCAGCGGTGTTTGACAAACATATCAAGTTCTGTAAAAGTTCCCTCGTCGAAAAATTTTTCAATTCTTTCGCGGGCAGTCATTTTTCCTTTTTCGTGCTGTTTGTCAATTCGCGACTGACCGCCACCTAACAAAATTTTTTCTTTCTTGGCATGCATTAAATCAATTTTTTCTGCGACTGTTGCCATCAAATTCACTCCTCAAAATAATACACAATGCGTAATGACGAAAATTTAAATTCCACATTCCACATTCCACATTCCAAATTATTTTAGTCACGCTGACAAAGTTCCAACAAAACTCCATGAGTTGCTTTCGGGTGAATGAAAGCGATCATCGCACCGCCTGCACCTTTGCGGGGTTTCTCGTCGATAAGTTTAACGCCTTTTTCTTTCAAATCTGCAAGAGCGTTTTCAAGATTATCGACACGCAAAGCGATATGCTGAATACCGCCGCGACCGCCGTTTTTCTCGATAAATTTTTCAATCGGCGAACCCGCTTCACTTGCAACAAGCAATTCAATTTCTCCGTGCTGTTTGTCGTCAGTTGTCGGATAAAAAGCTGTAGTGACTTTCTGCTCGTCAACAGTTTCCTCGCCTGTGCAATTCAAGCCCAAAGTTTTCCAAAATTCGCCGTCCTCCAAAGAAGTGGACGCGATACCGATATGATCTACTCCCAAAATTTTAAACATTTTGATTCCTCCAATTATATTTCTCTGAAAACCTGTACACGATCTCCAACCGACATTTTTTCAATCGGTTCAGGATCTGCCAATTTTTCGCCAAATACCATCTGTGCTACCAAATCCCAAGTGCCTGACAAGTTGAAAATTTTCTTGAGGTCTTCTTCAATCAGCATGTTGTAGTGCTGAATGTTGACACCGAGTCCCATATTTTCAAGTTCCGTCCAAATTGCGAACTGCAACATGCCGTTTGATTGTGCCGCCCAAATGGGAAAGTTATCGGCATAAGTCGGGTATTTCTTCTGCATTTCGTAAACGGTGTCGCTTTCCTCGAAAAATAAAATAGTGCCGTAACCTGCCGCAAAACCGTCAATTTTCTGCTTAGTAGCCTCAAATTTATCTTCGGGAACGATTTTTTTCAACGCATTTTCAGTAATATGCCAAATGTTTTCATGATGATCTTTCATTGCCACGATAACGCGAGAAGACTGCATGTTAAATGCAGAAGGAACTTCTTTAGTCATTCTTTCAATCGCAGCCATGATTTCCGTTTCAAGTACGGGAATATTTTTGCCTAAAGCATAAACGGAACGGCGGTTTTTAACAGCCTCTGTAAAACTTCTCATGATAAATCTTTCCCTTCAAAATTATTTATTTATGCATGTCACCGTTAGTCAAGAAACGAGAATGGAAACTCAAAGCCTCATCAATTAAATGCGGAGTGTTGGCATTTTTCGTTTTTGCAACTGCTCTTTCATAATAGTCCAACAAAATAGGACGATAATCAGGGTGAGCACATTTGTTAATAATTTCCAACGCACGGCGACGAGGTTCAAGTCCGCGTAAATCTGCAATACCCTGTTCAGTGATAATAATATCAACGTCATGTTCTGTGTGGTCTATATGAGAACACATCGGAACAACTGAAGAAATTTTTCCGTTCTTAGCAATCGAAGGAGTATAGAAAATTGTCAAGTAAGCATTACGGGCAAAATCTCCACTGCCGCCGATACCGTTCATCATTTTTGAGCCTGCAACATGAGTTGAATTTATATTTCCGTAAATATCAACTTCCAAAGCGGTATTCATTGCGATAACTCCAAGACGGTTGACGACTTCGGGAGAGTTAGAAATTTCTTCGGGACGGAGCAAAATTTTCTGACGATATTTGTCAATATTTTTGTAAAATCTGTCCATGCCGGCAGGAGAAGGTGAAAAAGCAGTTCCCGACGCAAATTTTAATTTATCAGCGTCAATTAAATCCAACATTGCATCTTGAATAACTTCTGTATAAACGATTAAATCTTTCATATCGCTTTCTACAAAACCTGCAAGAACAGCGTTGGCAACATTACCTACACCTGACTGGAGCGGCAAAAGTTTTGCGGGCATGCGACCGGCTTTAATTTCTTCGTTAATAAAATCCAAAGTCAATTTCGCCATGTGTTTTGAATTGTCATCAATAGGAGATAAATCTCTTGTATGGTCTTTAATGTCGCAGGGAACAATAAATTTAATTTTATCTGGCGTACAGGGAATATAAGTTGTTCCGATTCTGTCATCTGCATGGACAATCGGAATAGGCAGACGGTTAGGAGGATCTAACGGAACATAAACATCATGCATGCCTTCAAGTGCAAGCGGTTGAGTTGTATTTACTTCGACAATAACAATATCAGCACTTTGTACATAACTTGCCGCGTTGCCGACTGAAGTTGTGGGAATTAAATTTCCTTCTTCGGTAATCGCACAGACTTCAACAATAGCCGCGTCAATTTTTCCGAGAAAACCTTTGCGGGTAAGCTGTGCAGATTCAGACAAATGCAAGTCCAAATAATTAACAGTGCCGTCATTAATTTCGGGACGAAGGTTTGAGTCAGTTTGATAAGGCAGACGCTGTTTAATTCCTTTGACTTCTGCAAGTACTCCGTCGAGTTCGGGACCTGTTGAGGCTCCTGTCCAAATATTCACGGAAAACGGATCTTTTTTCATGCGTTCCGCCAATGCAATCGGAATTGCTTTAGGATAGCCGGACGCAGTAAAACCGCTGCAAGCCAAAGTCATGCCGGGCTGAATCCAGTTTGCAACTTCTTCTGCGGTAACAATTTTACTTTGTAAGTCTTTGTTTCTCACTCTGTCAGTGATGTCAATCATGAAAAATTTGCCCTCCTTCAATATAAAACACAAAAAACTTTCAGCAATATTATCACTTAGCAAATTTTCAGTCAACTTTTGAACAATTTTAATTTTTGATTTTAAAAAATTCCCAGAGTTTTAAATAATAAAATCCAACAAAAAATTGTGAAACATGACAAAGCCGAAGTAAAAACTACACAATTTCCCGCCAAGTCCGCATCTCCGCCCATCTGTTGAGCCATTGCAAAAGAAACCACCGCACATGGAGTTCCGAAAATTGCAATCAACGTTACAAAATCAATTCCGCGAAATCCTAAAAAAATTGCCGTCGTCAACATAATTGCGGGAACTAAAATCAATCTTCCGAAAATCGCTCCGAATAATTGTTTTCTGTGTTCGTGAGTTGATCCGAATTTAAATGAAGCTCCCAAAATTATCAATGCAACAGGAGTTGTTGCCGCTGAAATTTGCCCTATCGGTTTTAAAATCGGGGCAGGAACATGAATTTTTAAAATTAAAAGCAATGCTCCCGCAATCGCTCCCAAAATCATGGGATTTTTTAAAACGCCTTTCAAAATCGGCAGAAGTGAAAATTTTCCTCCGCGAAAAGTTTCCAGTGCAAAAACTGCAAGAATATTATAGAGCGGAATAATCACCGCAATCATCATTGTTGAAACTGCAATATTTTCATCGCCAAAAATATTTGCAACAATCGGCACACCCATTAAAACAAAATTACTTCTGAAAATTGCTTGAATAATTACTCCGCGTCTTTTATTTTCAGGTTCGATTTTCGGAACAATCAACATCAACAGAAAAAAAACTGTAAGAACTCCGCACGCTCCGAATAACATTAATTTCGGTCGGAACGTTGCAGATAAATCCGTCGTGTAAATGCTGTGGAACATCATACAGCAGAAAAAAACTCTGAAGACCATTCTGTTCATGTGATTTAATTCTTCATCTGTCAGCCATTTTTGATATTTTACAAATGCTCCTATTGACATCAAACAGAACATGGGAACAACTGCAGAAACCGCCACAATAAAATTGCTGAATAAATTATTTTCCAAAATTTTCCCTTCCTTTACCGTCATAACGCATTAAAAAAGAGCCTTTGATTTCTCAAAGACTCTTTTTTGAAGTTCACGCTGGTGGGGCATAAACTCCGATAAGATTGTTTTTTGTAAATTCTTGTGACTTCAAATTTAATTCAAAAGTGTTAGATCAGAAGAAGAACTCAACACGTCCCCAGAAGTGACGGTCTTTAACGTTGTCATCGATGCCTTTACCATCAGCATATCTCAAGAGAATACCGGTGTTTTTGAACGGTGCATAAGCTACACCAATGTGCCAGCCTTTTTCACCTGTTGCAATGTCATCGCCCTGATCGGTTGCGATAGCAGTAGCTTCGGAGAATTTAGAATAACCTGCCCAAACAGCCCAGTCGCCTTTGTTGGCGTAGTCGCCATAGTTACCATAGCGAGCTTCGAACTGCCAAGAAGTTTTCTGAGTGTCGCTGGTTGCTTTGCTGTTACGACCTGCACTAGCCCACATTTTGAACTTATCATTGAAACGATAGCCCAAAACTGCACTGTAAACCTGTGCTTTGTCGCCGTTACCATCTTTGGAGATAATAGCGAAATCTTTATCTTTAGCCCAAGTATAACCTACTCCGCCGTAGAGACCTCTTTCGCCGTTATCTTTGTACTGTACGCCGATTCTTACGATATCGGTAGGATCGCCTACACCACCGTAAATCAATTCGCCAAGAGCATCGCGGTAATAATGTTTACCGGCAGCACCCCAAGGACCAAAGTGAGCTTCATCACTGTCAGCACCAACGCGACCTGCGTTTATGTCAACTTTCCATTTGCTACCGAAGTTGAGGTTAATACCGCTGAGAACAGTATCAACGACAAGACCATCTTCGTAGTCAGGGCAGAAACCGAAACGACCAACTTTGACGTTGAACTTGTCATAGTTACCTTCTGCATAAACTCTCTTGAGTTTAGCATAACCGGTTGAATCGTTCCGACCGTCATAGCCGAGGTCCAAACGGGCAACTGCTGTCCAATGATCATTGATTTCAGCTTTCGGTTCAAGACGGAAAACACCACTGTGGTTGGTTTCTCTTGCTTTGTAACCGCCCATATCACGAGTACCGCGAAGTTTATGATGGTTGTAGGTGTACTCGATTTTACCAGTCCACTGAACCATATCAGCATGTTTTTCGAGTTCGGAAACGCGAACGCCGAGGTTGTCGAGTTCTTCACGGAACTCAGCTGCAAGTTTGTCAAGCTCAGCTTTGGTAGCACCCTGCGGATTTTTAGCAAGAGCTTTAGCAATCATCTGAGCCATTTCATAACGTGTGATGTTACGGTTACCCAAGAAAGTTCCGTCGCCGTAACCTTCGATAATTCCTTCAGCAGCAAGTTTGGTTACAGAATTGTAAGCCCAATGACCTGCAGGAACATCGCTAAACGGATTTGCCGCTGCAAAAGTAGTAGCGGTTGCACCAACAACCAAAGCTGTTGTTAATGCCGAAACAACTGATTTTTTCATTTCTGAATATCCTCCTCAGAATGAACCTATGAAAACTTACTTCTCTGACTTTCACGTTTCACCTTTGGAAGTTCTTTCTGAGTGTCCATGTTTCCTCTGATTTCTTCTTCCTTCGGGTTACTCCCTCAAGTCGAGGCGAATTGTACAGCTAATAAAAAATTTTGTCAAGCATTTTTTTAAAACTTTTTTCAACTTTTTTTCATAAATGTTTTCAAACGTTGTCAGAACGCGAAAAAAATAGTGAAAAAATATTTTTGATTTTGTTTTGTTTTTGAGAAAATTTAAATTGTGTCGAGTAAATTTCTGCCTCTGCTGAGTAAATCCGTGCGGTTTATTTTTGAATCGGCTATGTTTATTTCCGCTCCGAAATTTTCATTCAAGACTTTCAGAACTTCGACGGGCTTTAAACTTCCTTCAGGCGTGATCTTTATTCCGAAAGTAAAAGTTGTTTCGTCCAAAATTTTTATCCGTTCCGCAATGAAAGTTTTTATTTCAATTTCGCGAGTTTTTTTGGGAGTGATTCGCGTGAAAATAATTTCTTTTGTGTCGTTGAATTTTTTTACAGCGTCGAATAAATTTTCAACGAGCGGAATTTTTACTTCATATCTTGAAAAATCAACTGAACTCATCAACGCGGGAGCCTTTGAAGAAATTTTTTTGATTTTTAAAATCTCCGCACCTTTCGGCAGTTGTTCATTTAATTTTTTCATGACTTCATCGGCAGAAATTTTTTCTTTCAAAACAAAATCCACATATTCACAATCTGAAGTCACACCGACACCGAGAGCAGTAGCGAATGAAATTTTTAAATGCGGGTTGAATCCTTCTGAATATGCGGCGGGAAGTTTTGCACGAAGAAGAGCCGACATAAACAATTTCATGTATTCGAGATGAGATAAAAAAGCAATTTCCGAACCTTTGCGAATTTGAGCGCGATACGTATTCAATGAGGAATGAGGAATGAGGAATGAGGAATTAGAAGAGGGATTTAATTTAGAGTTATGCTGTTCCAATTCTTCATTTTTAATTTTTAATTCATAATTGTCTATAACTTTTACGCCCAAATTTTGACAAACTCCGCAACCTGTGCATGAAGTTCTTCGACAATCGCGGGTAGTTTCTGCAAGTTTAGATTTTTCAAACTCTTCGACTAAAAAATTTTTTCTCACACCGGGCGAAGTATGATCCCAAGCAAGATTTTCATAAATATTTTTTTCGCGGGTGAAAATTTTTCCGTCAATCCCGCAGATTTTAAAAGCCTCTTCCCAAACTTCAAATTTAAATAAATCGCTCCAGCCGTCAAATTTTGCACCGTTCTTCCAAGCAGTTTCTATAACTTTTGAAACTCTTCTGTCACCGCGTGCAATAATTCCCTCAAGGACTGAAAGTTTTGCGTTATGATAGTTATAGGTTATTGCCTTGTCGTGTATCGCGTCTTTTAAAACTTTTTGACGACGTTCAAATTCTTCAATAGAAATTTGTTCGCACCACTGAAAAGGCGTGAAAGGTTTCGGGACAAAACAACTGACGCTGACAGTAACTTTGACATCACGACGATTTTTAATTTGCTTGTAGAGATTAACAACTTTTTGAGCAAGATCGGCAATTCCCAAAATATCTTCATCAGTTTCAGTCGGCAAGCCCATCATGAAATAAAGTTTAACGGTTTTCCAGCCTTTTTCAAAAGCCGCCTCGCATGCATTTAACAAATTTTCTTCGGTAACATTTTTATTTATAACGTCGCGGAGTCTTTGAGTACCTGCCTCAGGTGCAAAAGTTAAACCGCTCTTTCTGACGGCTTGAAGTTTTTCCGCAAGTTCAATAGAAAAGCTGTCAATTCTCAAACTCGGCAGAGAAAAATTTATTTTTTCGCCAGCAAAATTTTTCTGTAAATCGTCAACAAGTCGATTCAAGCATGAATAATCTGCCGAACTCAAAGAAGTTAAACTCATTTCGTCATAACCGCTTGAATTTATTAAAGTTTTCGCAGTTTCCAACAAAAATTTTTCGTCACGTTCTCGGGCAGGTCTGTAACAAATTCCTGCCTGACAAAACCGACAACCGCGAGTACAACCCCTGAAAAGTTCCAGCATTGCACGATTATGAACAATATCTATGAAAGGTACAATCGGTTTTTCTACAAAAGGAACTTTATTTAAATCTTTGACGACGCGTTTATAAATAATTTTCGGAGCAGATGGCTCAAGAACTTTCATGCCAATAAAATTTTCTTCGTCATAAATCGGCTGATAAAAACTCGGAACATAAATTCCCTGCACGCTTACAATTTTTCTCAAGAAACCTTGACGACCGCCGACTTTTCCCGAATTTTTCCACTCGATAAATTTTTCAACGACTTCATTTAAAATCTCTTCGCCTTCGCCGATAACAAAAAAATCAAAAAAATCTGCGACAGGTTCAACATTATAAACGCAAGGACCGCCACCGATTATAAAAGGCTCGTCAAGTTTTCTGTCAGCCGAATGAATTGAAATTTTTGCCAAGTCCAGCATATTTAAAACGTTCGTGAAAATCATTTCGTACTGCAGAGAAAAACCAAGAAAATCAAAATTTTTAACGGGAATTTTATTTTCAAGGGAGAAGAGCGGAATATTTTTTTCTCGCATTTCTTCTTCCATGTCAGTCCAGACTGCGTAAACTCTTTCGCATAAAGTATCACGGCGATTATTTAAAATTCCGTACAAAATCGAAAGCCCCAAATTTGACATTCCGACTTCATAAACATCGGGCAGAGCCAAAACAAATTTACAATTGACTTCATCAAAATTTTTTATTACTGAATTAAATTCCGCTCCGATATATCGTGCAGGTTTTGTTACTTTCTGCAAAATTCCGTAAGGTACATTAACTTTCAAAAAAATCTCTCCTATTATTTTTTATCGTCTGCAGTTTATCAAAATCTTTTTCAACTTGCAAAGAAATCAATATTTTTTGCGTATAGCAGAATTGTTTTTTGTTGTCTGTGAAAAATTTCACAGGGCGGCAGGATTTTTCTTTGTTTAATCAAATATTCACTGCTAGTATTATTGGCAAAGCAAATAATATCCATGTAATTTTTTTAGGAGGGATCACTTTGAGAGAGCTGGACGTAAAAGTCATCACAGAAAACGTCGCTGAAATGTGCAAAGAGGCGGCGTACTATCTTCCGGACGATGTTTATCGCGGACTTAAACGCGGACGCGAAACAGAAAAATCTGAAGTCGGCAAAATCGTTCTGGATCAAATTATCAAAAATGCAGAAATTGCAAAAGCAGAGGATCGTCCCTACTGTCAAGACACAGGCATGACGATTGTCTTTTTGAAAGTCGGACAAGATTTGCACATTGTCGGCGGAGATTTGACAGAGGCAGTCAACGCGGGAATTGCAAAAGGTTACACTGACGGATATTTAAGAAAATCTGTTGTCGGTGAACCGCTTTTCAACCGCGTAAACACAAAAAATAATACTCCCGGCGTTATCTACACTGAAATTGTCCCGGGCGATAAACTTGAAATTACAATCGCTCCCAAAGGTTTCGGCTCGGAGAATAAATCGGGAATTAAAATGCTCGTTCCTGCTGACGGAGTAAAGGGCGTTAAAAAAGCTGTAATGGAAATTATTTTGCATGCAAGCATGAACCCCTGTCCGCCTATGGTAGTTGGTGTCGGTATCGGCGGAACTATGGACAGAGCGGCTTTACTTTCCAAAAAGGCTTTAACTCGTTCAATTGATGAAAGAAACCCAATGCCCGAATACGCAAAACTTGAAGAAGAACTTCTCGAAATGATTAACCAGACTGGTATCGGTCCTCAGCTCGGCGGAACAACTTCAGCACTTGCGGTAAATATTGAATGGGGTCCTACTCATATTGCAGGACTTCCTGTTGCTGTAACAATCTGCTGTCATGCTATGCGTCATTCGCACAGAGTTTTGTAGTCAGAAAAGAATTTTAACGGAGGAAAAATAAATGGCTGAAAGTATTAGAATCACAACGCCGTTTACAGAAGAAATGTCGCGTAAGTTGAAAGCGGGCGACAGCGTTTTGATAACCGGTACAATTATCAGTGCAAGAGATGCGGCTCACAAAGTTATGACTGAGGCACTTGCACGCGGAGAAAAATTGCCCGTTGATTGGACAAATCAAATTGTTTATTATCTCGGACCTACTCCCGCAAAGCCCGGAGATCCTATCGGCTCATGCGGTCCTACAACTTCAGGAAGAATGGATGCTTATACACCTACAATGTTGGATCAGGGAATTAAGGGCATGGTCGGTAAAGGTTCACGCACTCCCGAAGTCGTCGAGGCTATGAAACGCAACGGAGCAACTTATTTTGCGGCAGTCGGAGGAGCGGCGGCTTTAATTGCAAAGTCCGTAAAAAGCTACACCGTTCTTGCTTATCCTGAACTTGGTCCCGAAGCTGTTGCGGCTCTTGAAGTTGTAGATTTTCCTGCAATCGTCGTTATTGACTGCGAAGGAAATAATTTCTATGAGATTGGTCAAAAACCGTTCAGAAATTTCGATATAAATCAAATTTAAGAACTGATGTTCACAAGTTCTAGGAGTGAGGAGTGAGGAATTAAAATTCCTAATTCCCCATTCCCACACTCCTAATTGATTGAAGGAGGTTTAAAATGTTTCACACTGCTTTTTATGTAAGACGACTGCACTCATTGTGCGGACTTCTCGCTTTAGGTTTGGTGCTTTTTGAGCATATTTTTACAAACTCAATGGCGATGCTTGGTCCTGAAGGACTTAATACAGCACTTGAAATGATGGAGTTAATCCCTAAACCGATTTTCTTGGGATTGGAACTCGGCGGAATTGCTGTTCCGCTTTTATTTCACGGCATTTATGGAATTTACATTGCGTTACAAGCAAATAATAATCCCGGTCGTTTCGGTTATCTTCGCAACTGGAATTTTACTTTGCAACGTTGGACAGCTTGGTTTTTGGTTGTATTTTTGATTTGGCACGTCGGTTATCTCCGTCTTTATGTCAAAGGCGTTACAGGAACTCCGATTTCATTTGAACTTCTTCAAAACTTCTTTCAAAATCCGCTCGTCGTTGTTCTCTACGTTATCGGAATGTGGGCGGCGATTTTCCATTTCTGCAACGGCATTACAACTTTCTGCATGACTTGGGGCATTACAAAAGGTCCGCGTTCTCAAAATGTTATCAGCATGATCAGCATGGGACTTTGTGCGGCACTCTGCCTCGTAACTGTAGCTTTCATGGCAAGTTATTTTGTTTATTGATGCTTAATAGGAGAAATTGTTATGGCGAAAGATATGACTAAGAAAAAAATTGCGATTGTCGGCGGCGGCATTTCAGGTCTGCTTGCAACAATCAAAGTTTGTGAACTTGGCGGCGAAGTAGATTTATTTTCTTACTGCCCCGTTAAACGTTCCCACTCACTTTGTGCTCAGGGCGGTATTAACGCCTGTATGGATACTAAAGGCGAACATGACAGCATTTACGAACATTTTGATGATACAGTTTACGGTGGTGACTTCCTCGCAGATCAGATTGCAGTTAAAGGCATGGTCGAGGCTGCTCCGAAACTTATAAAAATGTTTGACCGCATGGGCGTTCCTTTTACAAGAACTCCCGAAGGTATTTTAGATTTAAGAAATTTCGGCGGACAGAAACATAAACGCACCTGTTTTGCTGGTTCTACAACAGGACAACAAATTTTGTACGCTCTTGACGAACAAGTCAGACGTTGGGAAGTTAAAGGCTCTGTTACGAAGTATGAGTTCTGGGAATTTGTCAGAATCATAAAAAATAAAGAGGGCGTTTGTCGCGGACTTGTTGCACAGAACATGAATACTATGGAAATTCGTTCATTCCGTGCAGATACAGTTATTTTGGCGACAGGCGGTCCCGGACAAGTTTTCGGACGTTGTACCGCGTCAACAATTTGTAACGGTTCTGCAGTTTCCGCAGTTTATCAGCAGGGTGCAGAAATTGCCAATCCCGAATTTATTCAGATTCACCCGACAGCTATCCCGGGTTCTGACAAAAACCGCTTGATGAGTGAGGCTTGTCGCGGTGAAGGCGGACGCGTCTGGGTATGGCGTAAAAATCCTCAAACAGGCGAAAATGAACGCTGGTATTTCCTTGAAGATATGTATCCTGCTTACGGAAATTTGGTTCCGCGTGATGTTGCAAGCCGTGCAATTTATAAAGTCTGCGAACATATGAAACTCGGAATCAACGGCGAACACAGAGTATATCTCGACTTGTCACACATTGACGGAGATTATTTGAAGAGAAAACTCGGCGGAATTTTGGAAATGTATTCTGAATTTGTCGGAAAAGATCCTCGTGAAGTTCCTATGGAAATTTTCCCGTCGGTTCACTATTCAATGGGCGGAATTTGGGTAGACAGAAAACATTTTACAAATATCCCGGGCTTAATGGCAAGCGGTGAATGTGATTATCAATATCACGGTGCAAATCGTCTTGGTGCAAACTCCTTGTTGAGTGCGGCATATTCCGGAACTGTTTCCGGTCCTGAGGCAATGAACTGGGCTAAAACAGGAAACAGAGGTTCTGAACTTACCGACGCTGAACTTGAGGCGGCTCGTCAGGAAGTCCAAAAAGAATACGATAAAATTTTGCAGATGAACGGTTCTGAAAATGCTCATCAACTTCATCATGAAATGGGCGACCTCATGTATAAATATGTTGCGATTGAACGCGATAACAACGGTCTTGATGCCTGCCTTGTCGAACTCAAAAAGATTCTCAAACGCTGGGAAAATATCGGCGTAACAGATCGCGGAAATGTTGCAAACCAAGAGGCTATGTTTGTTCGTCAGCTCCGCAACATGATTCTCTATGCAATGACAATTACAAAAGCGGCAAGAATGAGAGATGAGTCACGCGGTGCTCATGCAAAAATTGTTCTCGAAAACGGCAAACGCAAAATGGACGAAAACGGCGACCTTGTTTTCATGGGACGTGACGACGAAAAATTCATGAGAGTTACTATCGTAAACTATGACGAAAAAACTGAAGAACCTGTCGTCAGCTATCGTGATTTCGATCATTCGTTGATTAAACCGCGTCTGCGTAGCTACAAATAAAATTAGGAATTAGGAGTTAGGAGTTAGGAGTTAAAATTCCTAATTCCACACTCCTGATTATTAAGAAGGGAGATTTTTTAATGGCTGATAAAGTAAGATTTATTATAGAGCGGCAGGACGGTCCAAACGAAAAGCCCTACATTCAAGAATTTGACGTTGATTATCGTCCGGGTTTGAATGTTGTAGCCGCACTCATGGAAATTCAAAAAAATCCTGTCACTGTTGACGGGAAAAAAGTTCCGCCTGTAACGTGGGAATGTAACTGCCTTGAAAAAGTTTGCGGGGCTTGCATGATGGTTATTAACGGAAAAGCCCGTCAGGCATGCTGTGCGTTGATTGATGAACTTCCTCAACCGATTAAACTTCAACCTGCAAGAACTTTCCCCGTTATTCGTGACTTGCTGATTGACCGCTCTGTTATGTTTGAGAGTTTGAAAAAAATTCAGGGCTGGGTTGAACTTGACGGATCATGGGAGGCTCCTGACGCTCCTATTCAAAATCCCTACACCGCACAGACTGCCTATGAAATTTCACACTGCATGACTTGTGGTTGCTGTTTGGAGGCTTGCCCGAATGTCGGTCCGCAGTCTGATTTTATCGGACCTGCTCCGACTGTTCAGGCTTATTTGTTCAACCTTCACCCGATTGGGAAATTTGATGCTCCGAAACGTTTAAATGCTCTCATGGAAAAAGGCGGCATTACAAGTTGCGGAAACAGTCAAAACTGCGTTGAAGTTTGTCCGAAGTCTATCAAGTTGACAACTTATCTTGCACAGCTTAACCGCGATGTAAACAAACAAGCACTCAAAAATATTTTTAACTTCTAAAAAAATTTCTGAACGAAATACAAAAAAACTCCCGCACAAATTTTTTGAAACGGGAGCTTTTTTATTGTCGAAAAAATTTTTTATCTTTATTGTATCAAACTCAAAACACCAGAAGAATTTTGATTTGCTTGAGCAAGCATAGCCTGTGCAGATTGTTGAAGAACATTAAATTTTTTGTATTCCGTCATTTCTTTAGCCATATCTGCATCGCGAATTGTACTTTCTGCTGACTGAACATTTTCCCCCATCGTCGTAACATTTGCGTCGGTATATTCCAAACGCTGGAGATATGAGCCGATTTGAGTAGCTTGGTCGAGTGCGTAGTCAATTGCACCGTCCAAAACTCTTATCGCAATATTTGAGTTATATTTTGTCGTGACAGAAATATCATCGAGGGTTTTATTTTGGGCGGCGGTAACAGTTGCCAGCCATTCAGCTTGTTTGTCTGTCTGATACATTGAATCGCTTGAAAGTCCGAGAGCAATATATTTTTGTTTGTCGCTGTCGTTTTTGAAAGTGCCGTCCGCATTTATCAATTTTCCCGTGCCGAGTGATTTTGTGTGCATGTCTTCAATATAAAAATTTGTCGCTTGGTGGGATTTTGCTCCGTGATGGATTTTTAAAGGGCTGTCGTCACTTCTTTCTATGCTTGTTGTGGTTATTGTATGTTTAGTTGCGCCGGGCTTATCAGGTGTGGCAGGTGTAACAACTTTTGCGAGTGATAACGAAATATCTGCAACATTTACACTTACATTGTCGGCATAAGTAATTGTCCCTACCGTGCCATTATGTGTACCAATATTGTTTCCATTTATTCCGCTGGCATTAACTGTTGCACCATTATTTATTGTTATATTTCCTACGCTTGAAGCATTGCCAGTGCTACCAATTCCTGTGCCAAATCTGCTTTGAGCATTAACAGTTGCATTGTCGCCGATTGTTATATTGCCTGCTGATGAAGAAGTATAACCGCTACCGATTCCGGCACCAGTCGTACTCGTTGCATTAACGACAGCATTACCTCCGATTGAAATATTTCCGACACTACCGGGTCTGCCGCTACCGATTGCTGCACCATAACCGCTTGAAGTTGTAACTTTTGCATTACCTCCGATTTTTATATCGCCAACAGAAGCGTTAAAACCGCCACTGCCAATTCCCGCCGCATCCATAAAATTTGATGTAAAACTCGTGGTAACATTGGCATTGCCGCTGATTATTATATCACTGGCATGACCGGTATAACCGCTACCGATTAAAGCCGCCCAACCGCTGGTAGAAGTGCTGTTTACTGTAACGATTGCATTATTTCCGATTTTTATATCTCCGCAAGTAGGAGTGTTGTCGTTATATTTACCAGAGCCTGCACCGATTCCCGCTTTCTGACTGCTATTCGTAGTGACATTAACTTTTGCATTATTTCCGATTAGGATTTCACCGCAAATAGAATAACCAGTGCCTGAAAATGAAGAGTTATTACCAGAACCGATCGTTCCTATTACATTAACTGTGGCATAGTCACCGATTATTATATCTCCGCAATATGAACTGCCTCTTCCAGCGACATTGCCACAACCTATTGCTACTTGGTCATTAGTGGTTGTTCCGGCATTTACTGTAGCATGTCCTCCAATAATTATATCGCCCATTCGTCCATCACCCGTGCTACCATTCCCTGATGTACCTATATAGTTTGTAGCAGTGACATTTGCATTTCCGCCAATAATTATATTTCCACCTGTTCGACCGCCGCCATCGACTCCGCCAAGTACTCCTGTCGTCACATTTGCATTGCCGCATATTTTTATATTGCCAATATTTGAAGAATACCTTGCACCGATTCGACCGCCACCACCATTTATATTGACAGCTTCTATGGTTACATTTCCGCCGATAATAATGTCGTCTGTACTACCAGTATTTCCAATACCTACTCCACCGGGATAAGTGACTACCGTTAATTTTCCGTCGCCCAAAACTGTCAATTCATTGCCGGATTTTACTGCAAAATTGCCTCCTGTATAGGCGGTTTTAACTGTATTTGTTCCTTCAACATTTAAGTAATTTCCGCTGCCTTGAAACTGAATGACATCGCTGTTATAGTTTGACGGGTTATCAATGTTCAAATCTTTAATCCAAAGATTTTTGTCGCCACTATCACAAGTGATATAGATATTACTTAATGCCGTTGTCGGGTCTTCTTGAGTAAGTCTGACATTTTTTGCCTTAACAGTTAATTCGCCTCTATAATCGCTTGCCAGCATGTAATAGCCGTCGTCTTTGATTACATAATTTCTAGTAGAAATTTTTATCGGCTCATTATCAGTCCATTCAATCGTGGTATGTTCAACTTCGTACTCCTTGCCCTTTGCAAAACTGCCGTCCAATAAAGTTTTACTGTTGTAATTTGTCGTTGTGGCAATGTCGTTAATATTTTCCATTTTTTGACGAAAAACTTTTTGAAGTGTCGCACGATCTTGATTTGTATTTGTGTCGTTCGCGGAATTTATCGCCAATTCTTTCAAACTGCGGAGTTCTTCGACGATAGAATTTATTCCGCCGTCCGCAATTTTTAACAGTGTTGCACCGTTTTGAATGTTTTGATGATCCTGTGCAAGCGTCCGAATTTGTTCACGCATTTTTTCAGAAATGACATAAGCCGACGAAGAATCATCTGCACCAACAATTTTTTGACCGCTTGAAACTTTTTTCAAAGCTCTCCGCAGTTTATCATTATTTTTGTTAAGACTTCCGAGTGCAAGCTGGGATTCTGAATTTCTTCTGACAACTCTTGACATAAAAATCCACCTCCATGTAAAAAAATAAAAAAATTTACTTAAACTGTATTATCCCCCCCCCCTTGCCATTTTGTCAAGTAGTTGTTGAAAAAATTTTTGCAAAAAAATATCCCGTACAAATTTTTTGTAACGGGACTTTTTTTATTGTCGAAAAAATTTTTTATCTTTATTGTATCAAACTCAAAACACCGGAAGAATTTTGATTTGCTTGAGCAAGCATAGCCTGTGCAGATTGTTGAATTATTACTTCGAGGAATAAAGATACAAAAATCAAGCGACAAAGCAAGTTTCGATAAAGGACAAATTTTTTTGGAGAAACAAATTTGAAATTTTTCAGGCTGAATGACAAGATTATTCATAAAGTTAGTAGTATTTTTTTCAAGTTGTTTTTCGGTATGAGAAAGTTCACCCGAATGAACATTTTTCTTCAACATATTATTCAAATATTCGTCCGGATTGAGTTGCGGAGAATATGAAGGAAAAAAGTTTTCCAGAACTTGATAAGCATAATCGTCATTTACATTTAAAAGTTCTCCGATTTCTTTTACTGCATATCCTTTTTCTTTAAACTCAATTATTCTGCTTTTGACGTACTCTCGAATATTTTTTAGTCTTTGAACAAATCTGTTGACAAATATCTGTCGCCTGTGTCGGGAAGTAAAACTACAATATTTTTTCCAAAAAATTCTTCGCGTTGTGAAATTTTTACTGCAGCCGCCAATGCCGCACCGCTCGAAATTCCTACTAAAATTCCTTCAGCTCTCGCAAAATTTTTTCCAAATTTAAATGCGTCCTCGTTTGAAATTGTTATCACTTCATCAAAAATTTTTGTGTCCAAAGTTTCAGGAATAAATCCCGCTCCAATTCCTTGAATTTTATGTGCTCCCGATTTTCCTTGCGAAATTACAGGCGAACTTTCAGGCTCAACAGCAAAAATTTTTACAGAATCAATTTTCGATTTTAAAAATTTTCCGACTCCGCTCAAAGTTCCGCCTGTGCCGACTCCTGCAACAAATGCGTCAATTTTTCCGTCCAAATCTTCAAAAATTTCTACGCCTGTCGTTTCAAAATGAATTTTCGGATTTTCTAAATTTGTGAACTGCGACGGAATAAAAGAATTTTCAATTTCTTTCGCCAATTCTTCGGCTTTTTCAATCGCTCCTTTCATTCCTTTCGCACCTTCTGTCAAAACAATTTCCGCTCCGTACGCTTTCAATAAATTTCTGCGTTCAACGCTCATTGTTTCAGGCATTGTTAAAATTGCTCGATAACCTTTCGCAGCCGCAACGCTCGCAAGTCCGATTCCTGTATTTCCGCTCGTAGGCTCGATTATCACAGAATTTTTTTTCAAAATTCCGTCGCGTTCTGCTTTTTCAATCATCGCCTTTGCAATTCTGTCTTTTACACTTCCCGCAGGATTAAAATATTCCAACTTCACAAAAATTTTTGCAGAAATTTTTTCTTTCTCAGCAAAATTTTTCGCCAACAAAATCGGCGTTCTTCCTATCAATTCAGTTACACTTTGATAAAATTTTGACATCAAAATTTCCTCCTAAAATTTATTTAAAATATTTTTGTTTTTTATCGCAGAAATTATTATCACTGCCACAAAAATATTTACTGCCGATTTTATTAAAAGTCCCGGCGTTGATGAAATTCCTGCCGCTAAACTTTCATATAAAATTGCTCCGAAAATTGTATAACCGACTGTCATAAACAAACTTGCCAAAATTAAACCGACAAAAATATTTTTTTTGTGAAGTTTGAAAAAAATTTCTGCCATTCCTGCTTTTATTAAAATTGTCGGCAAAATCCAGAGCGGAAAGCCGCTTAATAAATCGGCAAATGCTGAACCAATTATGCCGCTCAAAATTCCAATTTTTCTGCCGCAGACAAAAATTGTTAAAAAAATTGCCGCGTCGCCTAAATGTGCATATCCAAGCGGTATCGGAATTTTCGGAATAAATGTTGCGATAAATACAAATGCCGACATTATCGCGATTAAATTTATTTCTTTTGTCCTCAAAAAATCACCTGAAATTAAAATTTTTCTAATTTCAAACTCGCGATTAGAAATCGACGCTATGATACTAAAAAAAGTATATTGAGTCAATATACTTTTCAAAAATTTTTCCATAAAAAAAAATCCAAACGACTAATCGAAGGAATTTTTTTAAAAACGATAATTTATTCCGCTTTGTTTCATAATTTCGTTTGCAGTGTGTCGAGATTTTATTTTTCCATCCACAGGAAAATTTTTATTTGTTATCGGACTGTGCCAAATATCATGGTCGCCTTTTCCATGTCGTAAAAATTCGCAACCATTTTTTGTTAAAATTTCTCGAACTTTTTTTTCATATTCAGCTATTTGAATATACCATTTTTTCACGTTGCGTTAAATTCATAAAAATCGAATCATATTTTGGCAAATTATTAAGCTCAATAAGTTCTGACGCGGCAATTTTTACGCGATAAATAAGTTTATCCAATGAACCGTCTTCCATTGCAAGCGGAATTTCTTCACAATTCGCCAGCCAAACTTTTGCCTCATCGTCCCAAGAAAGTTTTACATTGTATCCTTCCATAAAAATCACCTCAAGCAAATTTTATCATAAAAATTTTTCCACGCAAATTAAAAAATCTCCGCACTTGGAGAAAAAGTTTTTATTTTTTCAGTTTGTTATTCAATTTCTTGTCGAAACTAGGGCGTGTTGGTAAAGTCTAAATTTTTATCATGACGGTGGCAAGAAGAACAAAATTTAAAAAGCAAACGGACAATTTGTCGTAACGTGTTGCAATGTGTCTGTAGTGTTTGATGCGATTAAAAAATCTTTCGATAA
>JAFZMV010000044.1 GCA_017553205.1 Selenomonadaceae bacterium
CAGGCTCAACGACAAATAACGACGACGGCTCATATAATACTGTGAATTATGTTTATACTGACCTTCCGCCTTACGAATTGGTGGCTGAAGTACACGAAACTCATGCAAAAGTTTATGAAAAGCAAGACGACGGTTACGAGGCTTATGCGGGTTTTCAGTGTGTTGAACGCACCGTTACTCATCACACTGTTTTGTCACCGAGTCAGCGTCATACTCAATCTTTTGACGAGGACGGAAATGAATTGGCTGGCGTTATCGGTTCTCACGTTGCCGGTTTTTATGATGAGAGACTGACTCTGTGGGAGCCTTTCGATAAACAAAAAGACGTTACGATTGACGGAAACCCACTGATTGATACCAGTTTTCCCGTTGCCGACAAAGACAAGCTGATTGAACTGACGGACGCGATTAAATGGCTCAACAGAAAAGTTAAAGAAACTGTTGCCTTCGATTTGTACAATTATCCGCACCTCATCGACTTCAACGACAAAATTATGTTTAACGGAAAATTTTATTTCTTGGAAAGCAACACTGCTTTAAAAAAATGCTGACATTGTTAATCTACAGTCCTTAACTTTGGTGAGGTGGTACTGATGAACAAGGCATTTGCCATTTCTGCAATGCAGGCGGCTATAAAAAATTACATAAAAGCACATATCCCAAAAGACAAAAATCAAGCAGAATTGGGGATTGTTTCCGGTAACAATGTTATTATCGGCAATAGAAAATATTTTTCTGATTGTGTAAATGATATGTGGCTGAATGACGGCGATTCTGTCTATTGTTTAAAGCCGACTTCAGGAACAACTGCGGCGATTATAGGGAAGAAATAACAATGTACTATAAAACTCAAATTAAAGACTTGAGCGGAAATTACATCATAGATTCACAAGGAAAGAAACTCCAAACGGCAGGAAATAAATTTTGTCAGGTCGGCGATACGGTTTGGACGGACGGAAAAATTATTTTCGGACACACTCCGCTCCGTTCAACTCCGCTCCTGCCGAATGTTGAAAGCGGTATTCCCGTTGTCGCTGATGCACTGCTCGACGACAAAAATGTTACTTGCGGTTATTTTAAAACTTCGGGAATTTTTAAAAAGAAAAAAATTGCTGAGGACGATTGGACGACCAACGCAAAAACTCTCTACAAACACGGACACGACAAAAAAGTTATCGACGCTGAAATTATTTTTAATTCAGACGAAAAAGAAATCGGCTTATACACCGTTTCCGCCACAAATGACGGCGTTTATTTTTCTCTCTGCGGTGAAGATGATATTTCAAGCTATATTACCGTCAAAAAAAATGATACCTTTATCGAAAATTTCAGATTAAAAAATATTCTCGAAGAGAAAAATAAATTTGACAGATTCAATTCGGAAACTGAACAGTCAGAAACCGTTTCAGCAAATGCTTTTGACAAATTTCAAGAAATTTTTTCCGATTCTTCCATAACTCCAATTTATAATTTGTCCGCTCAACTTGTCGCTTTTAAAATAAATCCTTACGTCAAAACCGAGTTTATTGTCGGTTCTCGTTCTGTTGCCAATTTAAATCCTATGCAACCCTATTCTCACGGAACTTACAGCAGGGAAGAATTTCAAGCCAATACTTTCTTGTGGGAAAGTACAGATACTGCTTTGACTCAAGACCCGCATTTAAAAAATTCTTTGCTTATGTTTTGGGAACATTGCGTCGGCTGTGAAATGAATAATTTTGAAGTGTGGAGTTGGAAATATAACGAACCGACCACTGACACGGCTATTTTCACCGATACGACAGTTGCTGACTTTGAGGCTGAATATTTGACTCAATTTAAAAATGGTGAAGTTGTCGAACTTATCGAAGAAAAATTTTCTTATCCGAAAATTAAAAATCTGTCTATTGAAACCAATGAACACGATGACGAAATGAATAAAATTTTCTTCGGCTTCGACTTTAATCTGTCAGAATTGCGACATGACGAAAATGGTTTTATAAGCAGTTACAATTATGTACCGAGCGTCGACATTAACGGAGTACCTTCGCCACCTGTTGGCGATGTGACGACTTACGCCATCGGCTGGACTGCTTTTTTTGTTGGCGGAGAAGTTGACGGAGAAAAAATTGTTTCCACTTGTCCTATCGGCACGGCGGGCGAAATTGATTTTGTTCAACCCAGAGATTATGTAAAAAATAATGAAATTCCCAATCCCGTTATGACATACCAAAAAATGGATTTTGGCGATGCTTTTGTCATTGACAGTGACTTTATTCACTACCGCTTTTTTGCTTACGAAAAAATTTCTGACGAGATAAAAAATATTTTTAACAAAGGCGAAGTTTACTTTTTTATCTTGAACGACGCAAACGGCAAAGAACATAAAGTTTGGCTTTTGCGTGATAATTTTTCCGAAAAAAACTTTTCTACTGTTTCTGACCAAAAAATTTCTGCTGAAAATTTTTCTGATTTTTATTTTCCTATTCAGGACGGCTACACTGCAAAATGGCGTTTCGACTCCGAATTTCAAAATCTCGGCATTTTCGATTCTTTCAGCGAAATTTATCACGCCATTCCGCCATACGAAAAAAAATTTTTTTATTTTGAAAATCTGCCCAATCTGTCAATTTGCAAGCTGAAAAACGGGCATTTGCTCGGATTCCACAATCAAAATTTGTACAAAATTTACGGAAATAATTTTGAAAAAGTCGGCGAAGGTTTAAAAAATTTTCGCCTGCGTGAAATGAAAAATTTGAAGGGAGCTACTTAAAATGGAAATTTTTTCTCAAATTATTTTGCCTTCCATCACCACAATTTTGACGGGGCTTATCAGTTTTTTCTTTTACAAATTCAAAAAATATGAAGAACGCCGAACACTCGAAGAGGAGCGGAAGAAAAAAGAACTTGCACTCCGTGAGAAGAAACGCGTTGAAGATTTTGATTCGATCCATTGTGCTTTGCTGGCAATTTGTCGGGATAAAATTATCGAAATTTGCAAAGTTTCCAAGCAGAAAAAGCAAATTTCTTCACGGGATTTGGAAACGCTCAACAAATTTTACACCGCCTACCACAAACTTGGCGGCAACGGCACTATCACTGCGATTTATAAAAAAGTTCTTGAATTGCCTTTGGAGCAGTAGGAGAGATTTTTATGAAAAATTGGAACACAGATAAACTTGTGGGTGCGGGACTTGTGACCACACTTTTTTTAATTATTTTGACCGACACAATTATTTCTTTAATG
>JAFZMV010000045.1 GCA_017553205.1 Selenomonadaceae bacterium
TTATCGAAAGATTTTTTAATCGCATCAAACACTACAGACACATTGCAACACGTTACGACAAATTGTCCGTTTGCTTTTTAAATTTTGTTCTTCTTGCCACCGTCATGATAAAAATTTAGACTTTACCAACACGCCCTAGTTACTGGTTTAGTGATTCAATGGTTTTGAGTATGTACAGTGCTCGCGAAGTTTCAGAAAGTGACGCACCGCAAATTTATAATATCGTGAAAAATCTTGCGGAAAAAGCTGAACTGCCCATGCCACGCGTTTATGTGATTGATTCGCCTGTTCCAAATGCTTTTGCTACGGGAAGAAATCCAAGTCATGCAGCAGTTGCGGTTACTACAGGAATTATGAACGCATTGGACTACATCGAAATTTCGGGAGTACTTGCTCATGAAATGGCACACGTTAAGCACAGAGATATTTTAATTTCGACTATTGCGGCAGCTATGGCAAGCGTAATTTCTTTGGTCGCTAATATTGCACAGTGGGGAGCGATTCTGGGAAGTAATTCTGACGACGACGACAACGGCGGAATTCTCGGAACAATAGCGGTTGCAGTTGTCGCACCTTTTGCGGCTATGTTAATTCAGATGGGAATTTCTCGTGCAAGAGAATATGACGCAGACAAAACAGGCGGAGAACTTTGCGGAAATCCCGAATATCTTGCAAGTGCTTTGGAAAAAATAGAATATTATTCGCAGGTAAATCCTCCTATGACTCAAGCCTCAAATGCTACTGCTCATATGTTTATCATAAATCCTTTTGAAAATACCGGAAAATTTTTGAAGGGACTTTTCTCAACTCACCCGCCGACAGATGAAAGAATTGCTTTGCTTCGTGAACAGGCAAGAGCATTAAGCATCAGATGACATGAAAAAAAGACCTCATTATATTGTTGACGGATATAACTTAATTCACGTCTGGGAAGAAATAAATATTGACGATCTGCCAAATGCCCGCGAAAAACTTATCAGAAGTTTGCAGGAATACGGCGGCTATGAAAATTTTGAAATTACTTTGGTTTTCGATGCGGGAAAAACTGAAGAAGATGAACGCGTTGAAACTTACAGCAAAATTTTCCGCGTGATTTATTCGGGCTTTGGAGAAACGGCGGATAATGTTATTGAGCGTTTGAGTTTTGAAGAAGTCCGAAAACGTCGCGAAGTTCATGTCGTAAGTTCAGACGCTTTAATTGAAACTGTAATTTTAGGTGCGGGAGCTTATCGCCACCCTTCGCGGGAATTTTACAGAGCCGTCAAACGTACAAAAAAACATCTGCAAAAAGAATATCTCGGCAATGTAACTCTTCCCGTCGTCAGAAATGAGGTCGGCGACAGAATCGACGCAGATATTTTTGCAGAACTTGAAAAAATGCGTCGCGGAAAATAAAAAAAAACTTAAAAATAAAAAGCGGAAAGAAAGTTACTCTCCGCTTTTTTTGCTTTTCAGTTAATAATTTTTACGTTGCGTTTTTCTGCAATTTCTAAAATTTCTGCAGGCGGTTTATTTTCAGTTATAATCCCGAAAACTTTTTCAAAACCTGCAAAACAATAACTTGCCTCTAATCCCAATTTTCTGGACTCGGCAATAATATAATTTTTTCTGCCGATTTCCAAAATTTTTTTCTTGTGAATTCCTTCATATGTGTAATTTACGGACAAGGAATTTTTTTTCAAATCAGCAGCGACCAATCCGACAAAGGTAATATCCGGGCGGAAACTTGAAATAAATTCTAAATTCATTCCGTCAGAAAAACCGTCGCGACTTCTGTTAATTTTCCCGCCCGCAAAAATTAAATCTATTTTAGGATTTCTTGCCAACATAACTAAAACATCAACCATGCTTGTTAAAATTTTGCAGGGAAATTCACACTTCGACAAAATTTCTGCCATCGCAATACTTATAGTTGAAATATCCAAATAAACAAAATCATTCGGCGAAATAATTTTAACGGCTGTGGCGGCTATTTTTCTTTTTGCCTCAACGTCTAACATTCTTCTTTTGTTAGCCTCAGCCATTTGTAATTTTTCGCGGACTGGAACTGCTCCGCCGTAAGTTCTTTTTAATTTTCCGTCCATTTCCAAAGAGCCTAAATCTTTTCTGATAGAATCTTCAGTCACTCCGAATTTTTCAGCCAGTTCTTTTACAAGCACTTTCCCGTTTTCATTTAAAATTTTTAAAATTTCTTCTTGTCGTTCTTCCAAAAACAATTCTATCACCTGCTTAGTCTGCAAGGGCAAGTATTTTTTCTACGTCGTTTCTTTCTATCACTTCTAAATGCGAAATAAAATTTCTTGCCGAATACACAAGCTCTAAATTTTCCCACTCATTCAACTGAAAAATTCTTGCAACTCCACCATAAAAATGTAAATGCCTCAACTCCATATCCCAAGGATCTGTGATAATTTTTCCAAATTCATCTTTTACGGGCAAAAGACTTCTTAACTGACGGAAATTTTTTTCAATCAAACGACCGCGAACTTGTTCAAGAATCGGTAAAAGATATTGAACTTGACATTCCCAAACTGCACGGGAAAAAATTCTTTCGTCAAAGTCGGGAATAATTTTCCTTGCAAATTTTTCTCCGTCCGTAAAAAGTTCCGCAGTCGCCAAATTTTTTGCAAGTATAGGAGAATGTCCCGCAAGTTTCGCCGTCAAAGTTGCAGTATAAATTTTTTCCGGCGGTGAAAGTCTTGCATTGTCCAAAAGATTTATCGCGAAAAATTGAACATCATAAGGCGTTAAAAAATCTGAAAATCTTGTCATGCTCGGTGGCGGATTTTCTTCAGACGAAACAAAAATTAAAGAACCGCTCTGATCTTTTGACGCTTTGTTAAATTCGGCGATTTCTTCGGGAAGATTATCTATTTTATTTTCAAGTTTTACAATAATTATGTAGCCGGAAAATAAATTTTGTTCCGCAATATCTGCCATAGGAGAATCTTTTGTAAAATCCCGCAGAAAATTCGGCGAAAATCTTTCTGTCAACGCACTCACAAAATCTTCAATATCTTCCGAACCGCCGTATTCAAAAACTTCAACGATTGAAGAAAAATAACGACGCTGAATTTTTTCCTGAAAAGTTTGTATAAATCCTTCTGCGTCAACTTATGATAAATGAAAAGCCGCAGAAAGATTTTTTGCCGCCGAATCCATTGCAACATTTGTAAAGCGTCTTGCACCGGGTACAGTACGCCACCAAGAATCAAGTTCTTCGTCGTCAAGCGGTAAAAGTTTTTCAAAGTCTATTTGCTTTTCATTCGATGAGTAAGAATTTAAAAGAGATATTCTTGAATTTATTTTTGCCATTAATTTTTTTCCTCCGATTAAATAAAAAATTTAAAGTGAATGATAATAATCTCTTATTTTTTGAGCCATAAATTTTCTTCTGATTTTTAAAAATTTATCGTAATCTGCAACTGTCATTTCGATAATTTCAGCGGGAATACAGTTGACTTCCAAATTTTTCCAAAAAACCTCTTCACTTGTAATTGTTCCTACAGCAACTCCGCCGTTTTTACAATATTCCAAAGCACTTGAAAAATAATCATTGGGTGAGCGTTTACCTATAGAAATATTAACGGATTTATCGAGATACGCATAATTCGCAACTTGGTTATAAATAGTTTTTTCAGAATAACCGTTTTCAATAAGATATTGTTTTGGAAAAATGTGATGAACATCTCCAATCGTTTCAAAAAGATTTTTAACTTTAGCGGAAGATGACAACAGCGAATTATCATTGAAAAAAATTTGTGCGGCGATATAAACTTTGAAATACGGACTGTTGATGCTGGAAGTTTCCAGATTTTGAGGAAGTCTAGCTGACCAAAAAGTATCTGACAAAAGTGAAAGTTCTTCCTCATTAAAAAATGTCAAGAATCCTTTAGAATCAATAGAACGTAAATCTTTATCCATTTGACTTTCAGGCGAGTTTACATATCGACTTGTTAAAGTCGAAAGCACAAACCATTTTTGAATGTATTTTTTTACTTCAGTTTTAGGCACTTCGTTACCGCGTTTCAAAATCAAATACAAAGTATAAACAAAATCCATCGTAATTTTTGAGTTAATCAAATTTGAAGAAATAAACCCTGCTGATTTTATCGCAAGCACAAAATCCTGAAAATTGTATTTGTTGATGAAATTTAAAATGCCTTCTTTTAATTTTTCAAAACTGTCGTCGGCGATTTCTTCTTTAAAAATACGTTCTTCAAAATCTCTGCCGGAAAGTAAACTTACAAGCACACTCATTCGACCGCGATTAAAAATGTGCATAAAAGACACTCTAAGCATGTCGCTGTAATCCGGAACATAAATATCAGTGGTGCTATCCTTAAGCCAAGAAATTTTTTGAGCGTAATCAGAAGAAATAAAATTTTCATCGACGCTTTCAATTTGAGAATAGAAAAACGGATTAACCGCAAGATGACAAAAATAATCTATCGCCTTGCGTAAAATATTTCCTTCATGAATTTCATCTGCCGCAATTTTCGACATGGCAAAATCAGCCTCATTGAGAATTTGACCTTGTGAATTTATGCGGACAAAAATTTCTGTGACTTCATTTATATCCAATTCGCTGGCAAGTTGAATTACTCCCAGTCTGTTATGTTTTATCGAAAGTAATTTTTGAATGGCATCAGATATTTTTTCTTCGTCTGCCTCAGGATTTTTATTGATGTAAGTTTTGATAAATTTCAACAAAGAAAAATTCGGCTTAAAAATTTCTGAAATGTCAGGAATCCAAAAATTACTATTCAAATGTGCAGAATTTTGAACTGCAAAAGTTTCCTCACTTCTTTTAGATTGAGGATTAAAAGCTATTCGGATTGTAGTTTCTTTATAATTTTTGGTAAGAACTTTTTTGCCGACAATAGCTGTCATTAAAGCAGTGACTCTTTGTTGCCCGTCGATTAAAATTTGTTTTCCCTGTGAATTACTTCCGTCTTTCAGTTTTATGGACGGATTTTGCCATACTATTAAATATCCTGTGGGATAGCCATGATAAAGTGAGTCGATTAAATCACGTACTTTAGAGCCACTCCAAACAAAAGGACGTTGAATATCAGGAACAGCAATATTGCCCCTGTCAATTTCGTTCAAAATATTATCTATAGAATAACTGTTAACAGAAAAAGAGTCATTCATTTTTTTTCCTCCAAAATTTTTGCAAAAAGATAACAAAACAGGGAACAAAAAATTTTTTCTGCTCCCTGCCTTGAAAAATTTTTTAGTCAGCTTTCATTCCGTAAGAGTCAAGTTTTTCGTTGACTTCAGTTTCAGTTCCCATCATGTGCCAGAAAGCGTAACGATTAAATTCAAATTTTCCGTCAGTATTGCGGAGAAGATTTAAAGCAACCATTTCATCAAGCAGGCTTGTAAGTTCCGCGTCAGAAAGTTTTGTAATTTTCTCCACGCCGCACATCAGACAAACATTTTTAATTTCAGTCAAATCCACACCCACAGGACGATTATTTTCATAATAAATCATCGCTACGGCAAGAGAAAGAATTTCATAATAATTGTCGTCATCAAGATGAAGAGTAATCTGGAATTTCTGATTAATTTCTTCTTGAAATTCGCGGTTGCCGAGCATATTTTTTAAATAGTCGTCGTCAAGAGTGTAGGGAGGATTTTTTGCCGCGTCAAATTTCTGCTTAGTGTAATTGTTGCCAACTGCGTCAACCAACATTTTGCAGTAATACTGAATGGAACCGGGATAATAATTTGTGCGGCTGAAAATTGCACTGATTAAACTGTCATCAACAATTCTGAAACCGAGATAACTCATCGGCTTGACTAAAAGTTCCATAGCGTCGGAAGGACGGAAAGGCAAAACAGAAATATGATTTAAATTTCCGAAACTTGAATTCTGCTCAAAGCGGATAACTTTATGAAGTCCCGCGAGAACAAATTTAAACTGCCCGTTGAAAGTCACAAGAAGTTCACGAAGAATATCAATAGCTTTTTCGGAATTTTTTTCGCTCAAAAAAGTGTCGCTCTCGTCCATCAACAGCAAAAGTTTTTTCGGTTTGTAAACTCCGCGAAGTTTTCCGTCAAGAAGTTTGTGCATTTCGTCAGAAAATTCTTCCCAAGTCTGAACTTCGCCGAGAAGTTTTGCATTTTGAAGTTCGTAGGCGATTTTTTTCAAAGTGCGGTCGCTGTCAGAATTTTTCAAGTCGATAAAGAAAGCATAATTCAATTGTGCGGGATTGTGTTCGATACTTTTTACTTGACGAAGAAGAGCGGATTTTCCAAGCTGTCTGCCGCCGTAAACGAAAACAGGGCCCGACATATCGCGAATCTGATCCAATTCTTCAGAACGTCCGATAAACATTTCGGGAGCAACAACTCCGCCGGTCGTGTAAGGCTGAACACGAGCAAAAGGAAGGGCAGTCTGGAGCATTTTTTTGCCGCGATTGGCATCGTCGAAACGTGCAAGATATAACGCCATAACTTTATCAATGACGATAATATTTTTTAAAGTCGGATTAAGTTTCATGATTTTTGCGAGGTTTCTGCGTTCGGGCAAAGTCATCGCATGATCCATGAAACAAATTGTCCCTCTGTCCGCAGTCATTCCGCTTAAAACCTGAACAATATTATCATATTTGCGGCTTGTTCCGAGATAAATAACTTCAAGACCCTTTGAATAAACTTCCGTGCCGAAAACTGCAAACGGGTGCGGATAACTTTCACGGGCTTTAACAGATTCGGTAAAAATAACCGTGTAAGACTTTTGATTTAAAGAGTCAACATTCTGCGAAAAAATTTTTCCTCCGCTGTATCCCAAATGTTTCAACATTTCAATAATTGCGGATTCTATCGCCGCATTGTGACCTGAATGAAGTCCCTGCCAGCAGTGAGTAAAATCAATCGCGTTTTGAGTTTCGCGGTTCGGTCTGTTGCCGTGCAGTCTTTGCTTGAAAGCACTTTCAACAGAATTATTTGCACTGTTTACTGCACGATGAAGCACTTCATACTCCGACAAAAAATCTTCCAGCGTAGTCAAATCTGAATCGGTGACATCAAGTTCCGTCAAAAGGTTGCCGCCTTCAGTTTCCAAACGGTTCATATAATCTTCGGCAACAGTCAAATTCATCAGTTCAATTTGCTTGCGGACATTTGCCAAAATCGGATAACGAGTTTCTAAAGTTTCGCCGTCACTCAAAGTTGTTTCAAGATTTTCTTCAAGTTTTTCAAGACGCTTAGTCAAAGCATTTTTATGCGGAAGAGAAACTTTATTTATTGACGCATTGCACGCATTTATAAAACGCTGAAAAATTCCCGCGTTTTTAGTCTGCAGAAAATGATCTTTCGCCTCGACAGCCGAGTTAATATAAAAATCAATGCGTTCCTGATCCGTAATTCTTGAATAATTTCTTGCAAGTTCCAAGTCATTAAGAAAATCATTGTAAATGCGTTCAATCTGTTTATCAACTTGACGTTCAAGACCGCTGATTTTTTTCTTAACGTCATCTTCTGAGGTCGGGAGCTGTGCAAGATAAAATTTCGCCAGATTCTGCAAAATTCCGCAGTCATAATTTTTTAACGCGGTTTCATAAGCCTTCTGCAAATTTTCTTCAGTTTTTTTATATCTGATTTCCGTTTCAAATTCTGCGACGCGGTTTTTCAAAGAAAAATCTGTAATGCCGAAAGAATTTATTACAGGCAGATCGTTTTCAAGTTCAATATATTTCGCACTGACAAGACAATCACTATAAGAAAAAACTACATTTTCTCCACGCAGATTTTTTTCAAGATTGTCGGTAAACGTGCGGAAAATAATTTGTCCGAGATTGGCTTTTTTCTCAACGCGTGAAAGCTGTCTTTTCAAGTCGGAAATAATTTCGAGGGCTTTACCTGCGGGTGCGGCTTGATTATTTGTTTTCGAGGCAAGTTCCAAATTTCTTTTGACGTAAACATAATTTAAAAGAGCCGTCAAAATTTCTTTCATGACGGACGCGGTTTTTTTTCGTTTCGGACCTTTAAAAGGTTCGTTTCTTCCGTGTACCATATGAACGGCAGGTTTTTCCCAAATGTCGTCAAGATAATCGCCGATTTTATCATCAGAAAAAAGTTCTTCGTTAATCGACGCGTTATTTTCAAGAATAACCATGCTCAAATCTTCGTCCTCAAAATCTCTGCAGAAAGCAAGAATTTCATCAAGCGTAAAATTTTCCACAGACAAATAACGGCGAACAAGTCCGTTATTGCTGAAAATCTGATTGATTAAACTTTTAACAACTTTGTGATTTACATCGGCATGAAGAAGACTGTCGGCAACGTTGTCAACATTTTTGATTCTGTTGAGAGCCGTTTGAAGTTTATCTTCGTTATTTTCTTCCGCGTTTGTCAAACATTCTGCAAAAGCACGGTGAGTTTTTTCCGTAAAATTATTGAAAAGACTGAGCAAAGTTTTTGCGGCGGGACAAGTTTTTAATGCGGCATTAGATTTATCTTCGTTAATCTGTCGCCAAGATTTTTGAACTTGATAACTTGTAGGATTTTGCGGCGAGAAAAAATTTTTAATCATTGCGGCAAGATTCAGCCAGTCAAAACTGTTTCCGATATTTGCGTCGGGAATTTCAACTTCACCTGCCCAAAAAGTGAAAGTGTCGAAGTTATGAAGATTTTTCATGGTTATAGGATCATCAAGTATAAAACCGATTTCACGCGAAATATATTCTGCCCAAATTGCTCCGTCAATGTCTTTTTCGTCCTGCGACAAAAAATCCCTCAATGCATGAAGCGAGAGCATGCCGCGAGAATTCACGCCGACTTTAAAAAAACTTGTAATATTTGCAAGCGGGTCAGACTGTGAAACATCTTCAACAGAAACTTTTTCTTCGTCAACTTTTTCGGGTTCAATAACTTTTTCGGGTTCAATAACTTTTTCTTCAGTTTCAGTTTTTGTTTCAACTTCGGTTTCGATTTCTTCTTCGTCGTCTTCAGGTTCAGAAATTTCTTCAGGTTCTTCATCAGAAATTTCTTCAAATTTTGTTTTTAAATCCTCTTCGGACGGAGGAAGAAAAAAATTTTTAATATCCTCGTCAATTTCCTCAGTTTCAGTTTCGAGTTCGGATTCAGACTCAGATTTTTTTGAAGGTTTCGTAGAAGCAGGCGGAGTTTCAGGCGGTTCAGGCAGGCGGGGTTTTCTGCCCGGTCTTCCTTTTTTCGGTGTCGTACTTCCAAAGCCGCAGATTTTTCCCCAGTCGTTAAAAGTAATTTCTTTTTCGTCCTGCGTGAAAAGTCCGTCCAAAGTGTACATGAAAAATTTGACACTTCTGAATTTCATCGTTTCAAACATTTTCAGCCAGATTAAATCTTCTTTAGTGTAAGCGTACAAGAAAACTGCTTTAAGTTCTGAGCGGGAATTTAATTCCTGTTCGATGAACATTTTGAATTTTGCAATGGCATAAGCCCAGCCATTTCCGAGCAGCGGCAAAGAAAACATCAAAATAACATGCGTTGAACCGTCGTTAGCTTGAAATGTTCCGCGAGCAAAAGGAAAAGTCGAATTGTGTACAATTTCCATGCCAGAAAAACCAAATTTAATTGTGCTTTCTGAAAGAAACATCATTCCGAACTGCACTGAAACAGTTACCGCACGAAAGTAATTGTCATTCTGTGAAGATTTTGTGTTGGCGAACAAACGACCGCAAATGTCAACGCCATGAGCATTGAGAAAATAAAATTCTCTGTCACGCCAAGTAATTTTGTCAACGATTCCCCAATTAAAAAATCTTTCCAAAATTGTGGGAGCAAAAATTCTGAGTTTCTTGGAAAATCTTTCAACAATGCCAAGACCTTTCGGCGGAGTCTTGAAAAAAATTCTGGTCTTAAGCAAAATTTTCATCAGTGGCATGGGGTCTGTCGAGTCGGTTAAATCATGAATTTTTTTGTTGAAAGATTTCATTGTAAGCTGTTTTTTTACGGGAGCTTTTTCAACCGAGAAAGTTTCTTTTTTATCTTCAACAAGTTCCATATTCGGCTGAACTTTTTCCTGTTTTGTCCAAACAGCGGCGACTCTGCGTTTATTTGGAAGTTCGTTATCATCGTCCTCAAATTTCATCGAATCATTTTCAACGGGCTTTTCCATTTTTTCAACAGGCTTTTCTTCTTCGACGGGGTGCGGGAAATGAATCATTTTATTCGTCAAAACCATCGAAATAAGCGGATTATCCTGAAAAGCGTTGAAAACTTTTATATAGTCACTCGGTGAAAAGTTTTCAAAGTTGTCAACTACACCGGTGAGCAGAACAAATTTTTCAGCCTGCTTTTCAAAATAGTTTATATCCATTTTTCCGGATTTATGTCTGAGATGATCTGCCTGCAGTTTAACTTTTCTTACTGCCTCTAAAATTTCTGCGTTGTCAGAATCAACTTCAAGTTGGTTAATTCTGAGAAGTGTATTGTTTAATTCGTCGCGTTTTAAATTCTGTTCAAGACTGCTGATAGCTTTTTCAACTTGATCTACTTTTTTTGTAAAAGCTGCACGTTTTACTTGTTCGATTTCTGAAAATTGTTCTTGAGCCTCCAAAATTTTTTTCAAAAGTTCGGTGACTTCTTCCGAGCCTGCATCAATAAAAAAACCTTTGTCTATTGATGCGGCAATATCTGACAAAATCGGTCTGAGATGCCGACGAGATTCCGTCATTTGGTTAAACGCTGTCCTTAAAATTTCAACGACATCAGCATTTGAGTTGTCCATAAAATTTTCCCTCCTAAAATTTTTGTCTTTAAAAGACTAAAAAAAATCACACCCCCCAAAAAAATTATTGCCGAAAACTATTAGACAAAAATAAAAAAAAATCCTGCGTTGACTTGTAAAAATAATCTGAATAAAATACAATTCACGAAATAAAATTTTTATGTTACATTATGGTTAGGAGGTTTTTTTGATGACGACTTTCGTCTTGGTTTTCAGCTATCTCTTGGGAGCAATTCCAAACGGTTTGATTTTCGGCAAACTTCTTTGGAAAAAAGATCTTCGTCAACTCGGCAGTAAGAATATCGGTGCGACGAATGCATGGAGATCTATTGGAAAACCTGCGGGAATTTTGATTTTCCTTCTGGACTTTTTGAAAGGTGCGATCAGCGTTCTTCTTGCGAAAATGTTTGTCGGAACTCCGATGGTTGTCATGCTCGCCGGTCTTTTCGCTATAATTGGTCACAGCTTTACAATTTATTTAATCTTCAAAGGCGGTAAAGGAGTTGCCACAGGTCTTGGAGTTATTGCAATGATGATGCCGAAAGTTGCAATTTTCTCGTTCTTGGTATGGGGTGCGGCTGTTTTGGTAACTCGTTATGTTTCTCTTGCGTCTTGCCTTGCTGCGGCTCTTGTTCCGATTCTTGCTTTTGCATTCCGTCTTGATACTGAATATGTTTGTTTCGGTTTGATAGCAGGTTTATTTGTAATTTATCGTCATAAAGAAAATATCCGCCGTCTTGTACTCGGAACAGAACCAAAAATTTAAATGATTGAAATTAAAAATATCAGTTATACTTACATGAAAAAAACTCCCTTCGAGAAAACTGCACTTGAAAATATTTCCTTCGCAGTTAATGAAGGGGATTTTTTTGCGATAGCGGGACACACGGGCAGCGGAAAATCTACGCTGATTCAAATTATTGCGGGGCTGATTGATTTACAAAGCGGCTCTGTTGAAATTGACGGAGAGTCTGTAAAAAATAAAACTGCCCGCAGAAAAATCGGAATGGTTTTTCAATATCCTGAACATCAACTTTTTGAAGAAACAGTCGAAAAAGATATTGCTTTCGGTCCGAAAAATTTCGGCTTGTCTGATGAAGAAATTTCTGCACGAATTGATGAGGCAATGAAACAAATTGACTTAGATTTAAATTTGAAAAATGTTTCGCCCTTTGAACTTTCAGGCGGACAAAAAAGAAGAACGGCAATCGCGGGAATTTTGGCACTCAAACCAAAATATTTAATTTTAGACGAACCGACTGCAGGACTTGACCCGAAGGCAAAAAAAATTTTACTCGGCGAAATTAAAAAAATTCATAAGGCAAGAACAACAATAATTTTAGTTTCTCACTCAATGGAAGATATTGCAAATTTGGCGGATCGCGTAACAGTTTTGGCACAGGGAAAAATTTTATTTGACGGCACACCCAAAAAACTTTTCGGGCAGTCTGAAATTTTGAAACAAGCGGGATTAATGCCGCCGCCGATTACTCAAATTATGCAGAAACTTCAACAAGCGGGATTAAAAGTAAATTCTGAAATCATTTCTTTTGACGAGGCAGAAAAAGAAATTTTTTCGGCGTGCAGATAAAATCTTGACAGTTTGCAAATAACAAGGTTTAATAGTTGCAGATTTATATACAGTAGGTGAGGAAATGACTTCGGAGGCACGGTGTCCGTACTGCCTTAGAAAAATAAAACTCGGCGGATTAAAATTTTACTGCGTGACAGATGACGAAAGAAGACATAATGTTTCGTTATCTATCATGGACAGATTGAAAAAACGTCTGCCGGTCTGCAAAAGAAATTTTTGTAAAAATAGAGGTCTGACAGTTCATGAAGCTGAGTGTAATCACTGCGGAGAGAAACTGCCGACCCAAATTTTATTTCATGATAAATTTTTGAGTTTCTGTGCAATAGGTGTTGCAGGTGCAGGAAAATCCAGTTATTTAACCACGATGATTCATGAATTAAAATATTCTTCTCTTCCTTGGGTAATTCAGCCGATGGACGTTGAAACTACAGAATTGACTCAACAGAAAGAACAAAATTTATATGAGGCTCGCAGATGTCCTTCAGGAACAAAAGCTGGAGAATCTCCCAAGCCGCAACTTTGGACGATTCTGGATAATTCAGAAAAGGGAGAAAGAATTCCGACTTATGCTTTGACGATTTATGACGGTGCAGGAGAGGACTGCGAACATATCGGCTATACTGCAAAAGATGCGTCAATCAGCAGATATATAGCGGGATCGAATATGTTGTTGATAATGTTCGATCCTCTTTTGTTGTCGAGTGTTCGCGGGGAAATTATGCCCGAAATTTTGAATGCGTCGATGGCTACCGAACGTCAGACGAGTGCTCCCGCAAATATGGTCAGTATGGTGAATTCTCTGGCAAATTACATAAGACAGAACAGCAACATTAAACCCGGCAAAAGAATTGACGCAAGAGCGGCGATTGTTTTAACGAAACTTGACGCACTTAGAGAAATGCCCGGCGGTTTCGGTTCAAGTTCAACTATTCTTAAAGAAAGTCCCCATGCAAAAATGCGTGGCTTTGTAAAATCTGACAGTGAAATGGTTGATTTAGAAATTAGAGATTGGCTGTCAAGTCAAGGAGAAACAGCTTTTTTAGATGCGGTTGATGCGAATTTTAAAAATGTTCGAGTGTTCGGAGTGTCAAGTTTCGGAAATCCTCCCGACAGAAATAAAAATCTTGCAAAAGTTCGCCCACATAGAGTACTTGATCCGATAATGTGGCTACTTGCCGAAGAAGATATAATTCCAACTTTGTGATTATAATTCCTATTTTCTAAATGAAACGCTCCTTGTTTTGCAATTATATGCTCTTTACATTTTTTTTTTCGATAAATATTTTTACAAAAAAAATCCCTCCGAATTTTTTGTCGAAGGGATAATTTTCTTATTTCTGAAGTGAGATTTTCAAAATTTGTCGAAGAAATTTTTTCTATTATTTCGACGAATAAAGATACAAAAATCAAGCGACAAA
>JAFZMV010000046.1 GCA_017553205.1 Selenomonadaceae bacterium
CGACAATAAATACTAAATTTTTTTCGTGAGATTCTATTCGCATTTCACGTCTGCTAAAAATTTCTCACAGTTTTTGGTAATTTTAATCGTCGGAGTAATACTTATTCATCATAAACCAAAAAGATTTGCAAAGAAAAATGTTGACGAAATTTTAAGAGAAAGGGGAACTCTCACTGCTGATTAAAATTTTTAAAATTTTTTCTCCTACTATTACTCCGGCGACAATAAATTCCACAGCAAAAAAATTAAGTTTCATCAATACAGGATTTCAAAAAAATTTTTGTTTATTTTTAATCGCCGGAGTAATAGTATCTTCGCTGTCCTTCGCGATAATACGCCTTACGTTTTTGCTCAAATTTCAGCTTGACTTTTCATAGCTGGTCTATGAAATTTTTCTTTCATTTTATCACTTTTCTTAGTTTTTAGACAGGTTCTAACAAAATTTTTTTATGTGCAAGATTTTTGTTTTTTGAAAAAATTTTTCCCTTCATTAAATTCTTCGTTGCAATTTGCCGAAATATTTTGTAGATTATTGAAAAATAAAATTTTTCTTGCGGTTGGTGTAAAATATATTTTGGCGGTGATAAAAAAGTGACGGTACAGGAAGTTATTAAAAAATTCATGAAGTCTTTGGACACAACCACTCTTGAAGGCGAAAAAGCACTTGACAAAGCAGTTCAGTCTTGTTCCGATTTTTCAAGTATTCAAGACGCAATTAATCAAATGGTTTCAACTTGTAAATCTGTAAATAATTCCTCAACATTTTTAGAAAGATACTGCGGAATCAATTTGAGTAATACGGATACGGGAGCAATAACAGGTTACGATGCGGGCGGTTCTGAAATAAAAACTGCAGAAAGCATTGTACCTGAAAGCGGCAGTCTTAAAACTCGTACAAGTAATTCTTTCTCAACAAACGGTCTGACGCTCAAACTTGTAAAATTTAATGACGATGATTACGAAAATCATTTTTCTTCTACAACTTACAGCAGTTTGACTGATGCTCAAAAATATATTTGGAATGCTCTTTACACTTGGTGGATACCTAACTGCTTGGATTTACTTGAAGAAAGTTACGGCTCAAATTTCAGTTTCAATTCAAGTTCAACAGTAGATACAATGCATGTAGGATTCGTTACGGAGTCGAACAATACTTTGGCTTTGGTGGCAAGCTGGACAGATGGAGAAACTACAGTCGATTTAGATTTAAAAACTAATATGACTTATTACGGAGAAATTGACACTTCAGACAAAAACGGCTCTTCTTCTTCAACATCGCTGTATTTAGACAGAACTTTGGCACATGAACTTACTCATGCTGTCATGTCGGCAAATATAAAATATTTTTCTTCTCTTCCTTTGTTTATCAAAGAGGGCATGGCAGAACTTACTCACGGCATTGATGACGTAAGAACCTCAACTATAAAAAAACTGGCAGGTTCTGCAGATAGTTTGAAATCTGCTCTTGACTTGAATAATACTTCAGATACAACGGTTACGGCATATGCAGGCGGATATATGTTTCTTCGCTATTTAGCTGAACAGGCATCAAATCCCAAATGGAAAATTTCAGATACAACTGCAACATATGGATCTTCTGCCAAAACGCTTATAACTGTAAAAGGTTTGAAATCAGGCACTATAACAGATGATATTTCTTTGAAAAATAAAACCGTTACATTGGCATCAGGTATCACTTCAAGCAGTGGTGCATCAGTTTCGGGTGGCGGTTATACTTTCAAATTAAGCGGATCAGGAAAATTATTCAATATAGGAAAAGCCGCAACTTTAAAGGGTTCTTCGGGCAAAGATACGCTTGTCGGAGGAAAATACGCTGATAAAATTTTGGGATATGATGACAATGATTCATTAAACGGCGGAAAAGGTAATGACTCTTTGTACGGCGGAGCAGGTGCAGATACTTTAATCGGCAGTTACGGAAAAGATTATTTAAGTGGCGGAAGCGGTAATGACTCTTTGTACGGCGGAGCAGGTGCAGATACTTTAATCGGCAGTTACGGAAAAGATTATTTAAGTGGCGGAAGCGGTAATGACTCTTTGTACGGCGGAGCAGGTGCAGATACTTTAA
>JAFZMV010000003.1 GCA_017553205.1 Selenomonadaceae bacterium
CGTTCTTTTGATATTTTTTTAACACTTGGTAGACGTAATCCAAATTTACATTCAATAGTTCACCGATTTTTTTTACTTCGTAGCCTTTTTCTTTGAGGTCAATTATTCTTGTGCGAACATACTCACGAATTTCATAACCGAGTTTTTTTAATTTCATTCTTTCCATGTCTTTATTTTATCACATTTTTAGGATTTTTTGTCGTCGGAGTAATATCATTTTAACCCGCAGTCATAAATCGCTTATGTAAAAAAATACGCCTAACAAAAAAAATGATTAAATACCGCAACACATTCGTGAATTTAGGTGTATAGAGTGTCAGTTTAGTGATACATTCTATTGAAGTTTGACATAAAAAAACTCCTTTGATACAATAATTTTGTAATAAAAAAATGGTTTCAAGTTTTTTTGTTGTAGTCATAAAAAAATTTTGGAAAGGAGTTTTTTTTTATGGATTTTGAACAGCTGTTAGGGGCTGTCAATGATTTTGTCTGGGGAGTTCCCTGTCTGATTTTGCTTGTAGGAACGGGAATTTTTTTGACGGTACGATTAAAATTTCTGCCTTGGATAAATCTTCCACATTCAATCAAAATGGTTCTCCGTCACCAAAAATCTGACGAAGGTGACTTATCGCCGTTTCAATCTTTAATGACCGCATTATCTGCTACAGTCGGAACAGGAAACATAGTCGGAGTTTCAACGGCACTTGTTTTGGGCGGTCCCGGTGCATTAGTCTGGATGTTTATTTCTGCGGCGTTTGGAATTTCCACAAAATATGCCGAATCAGTTCTTGCAGTAAAATATCGTGAAACAAATTCAGTCGGCGAATTTTGCGGCGGTCCCATGTACGCTTTGAAAAAAGGCGTTGGCGGAACATTCGGAAAAGTCATGGGAGCGGCTTTTGCATTTTTTGCGGTCTGTGCGTCATTCGGTATCGGAAATCTTACTCAAGCCAATTCAATCGGAGCGGCATTTGAGGCGAGTTTTAATCTTTCGACATCAACTACGGGAATTATTCTTTTAATTTGTTCTCTTGCAGTTTTAATGCGTGGAGTTCGTTCAATCGGCAAAGTTTCCAGTTTTATTGTTCCGGCGATGGCATTTTTCTATATTTTATTTACAATCATAATTATTGTTAAAAACTTTGCTAACATTCCCGCAAGTATCGGAATTATGATTCAAATGGCGTTTTCACCTGAAGCGGCTGCAGGCGGTGTAGGCGGTGCGATTGTTGCGAATATGCTGACTGCCATGCGTTGGGGTGTTGCACGCGGAGTTTTCTCAAATGAAGCGGGCTTAGGTTCTGCACCTATTGCGGCAGCGGCGGCAAGAACAGACCATGCGTCCCGTCAAGGCTATGTAAATTCAACTGGAACTTTTTTTGATACGATGATAATTTGCATGCTTACAGGATTAGTTATAATGAGTTCGGGAGTTTTGGGAAGTGTAGACCCTGAAACAGGTAAATTAGTTTCCGGAGCACCTCTGACAATTCTTGCTTTCAGTACTGTTTACGGAGAAGGTGCAAAATATATTGTTTCTATTGCTCTGGCTTTCTTCGCATACTCAACTATTCTCGGCTGGGAATATTACGGAGAAAAATCTCTTGAATATCTTGTAAGCAAAAGACCTGTCATTTATGCGTACAGATTTCTTTTCAGCTGTATAACTTTTATCGGTGCGACACAGACTCTTGATTTTGTCTGGAATTTTTCTGACACTATGAACGGCTTAATGGCGATTCCAAATTTAATTTGTCTTTTGCTTTTGAATAAAGATGTTGCAGAAGAATGTTTTGATTATCAAAAAGAAATTCTCGGAAAAGAAAGTTAAAAAATTTTTTTCTGCACAGACAATTCCAATTTTTTCACATTCGCAAAAATTATAGGTTGAAATGTTTTTTCCCTATAATTTTTTTTTCGGCAAGAAAAAATTTTGTGCAGTGTGCAGTTTGTTTTTAAAATTAATTGTAATTTTGAATCAAGAATGTTAATATTCGCAGTAAAAATTTTTCTTTGAAAGGGTAGTGTATAGGAAAAATGAGCAGGTTGAAAACTTTGAAGAAACTTGCGGCGGGAGTTTTTACTCTTGCGATGATTTTTAATTCTTCGACTGACGTGCAGGCAGAAAAAAGAATTATTATAAATTCTGCCAGTCGTTTGATGACTTTTTACAATGACGGAGTAAAAGTTGCGGTCTATCCGTTAGGACTCGGAAAAACTTGGACACCTACTCCTGTCGGCTACTATAGTATTCAGACTAAGGAAATTAATCCCACATGGGTTGATCCTTCAGACCCTGAATATGAAGTTCCTTCCGGTCCAAGTAATCCGCTCGGTTATCGCTGGATGAGAATTAAAGGAAATTACGGAATACACGGAACCAATAAACCTGACAGCATTGGACATTATGTTTCTAACGGCTGTATCCGCAAGCTTGAAAAAGATGTTGAGGCTCTTTTTGATGAAGTGGAAGTCGGAACGCCCGTTGATATAACTTATAACCGCGTTGTTGTTGAAAAAGTTTCTGACGGAAATGTTGCTTACTATATTTATCCTGACGGTTACGGCTGGCAGAGCATTGATGTAAATTATGTTAAAAATTGGCTGGAACCTTACGGAGTTGCACCTTTCGTAAGTGATACAGAAATTGCCGAAAAAATTAATGCGTCAAACGGTGAACCGACTTATATCGGAAAACCTTATAATATTGAAGTCAACGGACAAAAAATTGATTCTATGGAAGTCAACGGAAGAAAATTTTCTTCAAAAGCCGTTATCCGCGACACGATAGCTTATATTCCCGCCGTCCCTCTTGCAATGACTTTAAAAACTAAATTGGAATGGCGTGCAGGAGAATCAACCTTGAAAACTCAATACGGCGAAGTTGTCGGCTATGAAATGCAAAGACAAATTTATTGTAATGCTGATGATGTCCCAATGCTTTTCAGTATCGACGGCGGACTTCAAAATATTTCTGAAAATCCTGATGACGGAAAAATTTTCAGATTTGTGAGCGTCGAGCATAAACCGCTTGAAGTTTTCACACCTGCCGAAGAACCCGCAAAACCTGAAGAAAAACCTGCAAGACCTGAAGTAAAACCTGAAACAAAAAATAATCCTTCCGAAGAAATTGAAAAAAATAAAGATACAAGAATTCAAAAAGTCGAAAAAAGTCAGGAAGAAATTGAAAAAGATGCTTTGAGCGAGAAAGAAATCATCGAAAAAAATCTCCACAATAAAGACAAAACCAAAGACAGAAATAAAAATAAAGTTTAAAAGTTTAGGAATTATTCATCATGCAAAAATTTATGATAATTGACGGCAGCAGTATTTTTTATCGTGCCTTTTATGCGATGCCGCCTTTGACTGCTCCAAGCGGAGAACCTACAGGAGCGGTCACAGGCTTTGCAAATATTATTTTAAAACTTCTCAGAGAATATAATCCCGATATTGCGGCGGTTGCTCTGGACAAGTCGCGGAAAACTTTTCGTACAGAAATTTTTTCGGAATACAAAGGGACGCGGGACAAAATGCCTGACGAACTCGGAGCCCAAATTCCGCTTTTTGAAACTTTCTGCGAAGTTGTCGGCTTGAAAATGATTTCTGCGGAAAATTTTGAGGCTGATGACATTATCGGAACTCTTGCCGCACAGGCAGGAGAGAATTTTTTTGTGGAGATTGTCACGGGAGATCGCGATGCTTTACAGCTGATAAATTCTTCAACAAGAGTTTTACTCACGAAAAATACAAAGGTCGAAGTTTACGACGAAAAAAAATTTGTCGAAGAATATAATTTTGAGCCGAAAAAACTTGTAGACTTTAAGGGATTGAGCGGAGATAATTCCGATAATATTCCGGGCGTTGCGGGGATCGGTTCGAAAACTGCGTCAAAACTTCTGCAGGATTTTGGGGACGTTGAAAATATTTTGGCTAACGTCGAAGAAATTAAATCCAAAAAAGTTCGCGAATCTCTGAAAAATTCTTCTGAAGTTGCGTTGATGAGCAAAAAACTTGCGAAAATTATTTGTGATGTGCCGAATGTAACTTTTGACGCGGAAAATTTTTCCATAACTCCTAATTTGAAACTTGCGGACGAATTTTGCAGTAAATACGCTTTGAACGTCGCGAAGAAAAGAATTCATGAACTTTTTGACACTAATGAAAATCTTTTCGGAGAATTTGCGGCGGAAGAAGAAATTTTTGAAGTTCTCCAAGCTCCTGAAATTATTCCTGTTGCCGATATGGAAAAAATTTTTTCTGCGGAAAGTTTAGCCGTTGCTGATAATCTTGTTAAAATTTTTGACGGAGAAATTTTTTTTGTCGATGAGGTTCAGCTTGAAAAAATTTTCGGCGAATACAAAAATAAAATTGTTGTCAGCGACGCAAAAAAAATTTTTAAGACGAGAAATTTTTCGGAAAATATTTTTGATGTCGGGCTGGCGGCTTATCTGATTTATCCTGAACGCGAAAATTATTTTTATGATGAACTTTTGTCGATTGAATTTGAGGGATTGAAACTTTCTGAAAAATCGACGGCGGGAGAAGTTACTGCTCTTGAAAAGTTGGGCAGGCTCTACGAAAAAAAACTTGACGAAGAAAATTTGAAAAAACTTTTTTACGAAATTGAACTTCCTTTAGCTGAAGTTTTGGCGAAAATGGAATTGCGGGGAGTTTTTGTAGATTTAAACAGCCTTGAAAAAAAATCTGCCGAAATGGAAACGCAACTTTCAGAAATTGAAAAAAATATTTATACATTCGCAGGAGAAACTTTTAATATAAATTCGCCGAAACAGTTGGCGGAAATTCTTTTTGAAAAATTGAAATTGCCGCCCGTGAAAAATACTCGCACAAAAACCAAGTCGGGAATTTCTACAAATGCGGAAGTTTTGGAGGCGTTGAAAAATCAACATCAAATTGTCCCTGAAATTTTAAATTTCCGCATGCTCACAAAATTAAAATCGACTTATCTTGACGGAATAAAAAATTTAATAAATCCTAAAACTCACCGCGTCCACACAAATTTTAATCAGACAGTCACGGCAACGGGCAGGCTTTCAAGTTCAGATCCGAATTTGCAAAATATTCCCGTGCGTACTGAAGAAGGTCGGAAGATTCGCGGACTTTTTGAACCGGGCGAAGGTTTTGACTTTTTATTGTCGGCTGATTATTCGCAAATTGAACTTCGACTGCTTGCCCATATGTCGGACGATGAAAATTTAATTAACGCATTTTTGAGCGGAGAAGATATTCACGCAAGAACGGCGGCGGAAGTTTTCGGCGTGGAAATTTCTGAAGTTACGGCGGATTTAAGACGAAAAGCCAAAGCCGTGAATTTTGGAATTGTTTACGGCATTTCAGATTACGGACTTTCACTCGATTTGCACACGACAAGAAAAGAAGCGGGAGAATATATTCAACTTTATTTTGAACGTTATCCCAAAGTAAAAAATTTTTTGGACGAAACAATTTCACAGGCTAAAAAATTCGGTTATGTTTCTACAATGTTCGGTCGAAAAAGATATTTGCCCGCGATTAAAAGCCCGAATTTTCATCAACGCGGACTTGCAGAAAGAATGGCGATGAATACTCCGATTCAAGGAAGTGCGGCGGATATTATTAAACTCGCAATGATTCACGCAGAAAAAAATCTGCAGGGACTTCAAAGCAGAATTATTTTGCAGGTTCATGACGAACTTGTTGCAGAAGTTAAATCCGAAGAACTTGAACAAGTTGAAAAAATTCTTCGCGATTCTATGGAAAATGTTGTCAAATTAAAAATCCCGCTCGTCGTTGATGTTCACAGCGGAAAAAATTGGGCAGAAGCGAAATGAATTAGGAATGTGGAATTAGGAATTAGGAATTAAATGGAGAAAAATTTTTAAATTCCTGACTCCTAATTTTTTTAGGGCGTGTTGGTAAAGTGCCGAAAATAAAAACATAAGCAATTTTTTTCTGATAAAATGTGTTTGTTAAAAATTCATCGGAAAGGAAATTGCTTATGTCGAACACATTTTATCAAGGACGTTATTCGGTTTCAA
>JAFZMV010000047.1 GCA_017553205.1 Selenomonadaceae bacterium
ACCGACAGAAATTTCAATATCACGTTCGGCAGGATGTTTGGCATCGCCGTTGGAGATGTGAAAAATTCTGCCCTCAGACAGATTGCCTTGTTGAATTAACCTTCGACGGATCATTTCATTTGTAAAAATGCGTTCTGAATTGGTGAGAGTAGCGACGGCAATTTTCTCCTGCGAATATTTTTTCAAGGCGGAAAAATATTCTTCGACAGTAGCAATTTGACGTTGCTGACGGTTTTCAATTTGTTGGATTTTATCGCCGAGTAAGTCGAAAGATTTATCGACATCGCCCAAGACTGATTCTTTGACTACTTGGAGCAATTCCAAATTTTCGCGTTGACGAGTGATATTTTGAAGAAAACAGGTGGTTGCCCCGTGATTTATCAAAAATCTGTGAGCATCGCCGACGTTTATAGCGGGAATTTGGTCATAATCGCCAATGGCAAGCAACTTCCAACCTTTAGCGGCGCAAAGTTGCATAAGAGCACGAGCGTGAATGTCATCAACCATGCCGAACTCGTCAACAACTAAAAATCCGCCTTCTTTGTCCTTTTTCAAGCCACGAAAATTAAAATCGCGTTTGAATTCAAAATCCGTGTTAATGGGCTTATGTAAATTCCTCAATGATTCGTTTTCATATTTCAGAAGTAGCGAATCAATGGTGTTGCAGTTTGAAATTCCGCTGTCATTGGCAAGTTCATCGGCGGCTGCTCCTGCAAAAGCCGCTCCTCTTACCGAAATATCGCATTTTTCGCATATCTCACGCAGTATTTTGACAAAATAAGTTTTTCCGACTCCTGCCAATCCCTGCGTTGCTACATATGAATTTTTGGAAGTGAGAGAAGTAAGGATGGCGGTGACTTGTTCCTGATTCGGCGTGTACTTTCTTTCTTCGACGACTTTTTCCAAGAGTTGGTCGGCGGTCAAACTGTCAATCGCCTGTCCTTTGCCTTGCCCAAGTTGCAAAAGGTCGAGTATATCCTGTTCGCATTTTTCATTCGCCAATGAAATAAAAATTTCTTCGCCGTTTTTGTCAGTCGTTCGCCTGATCCGCTTGCTTTGATTGATAAATTTTTCCACTTCTTCAACTTGAATTTGAGCATTTAAACCTGCGTTCAAGACTTTTTGAATAATTTCAGAGCGAGAAAAGGAAAAATTTTTAAGTTCGAGTTCGGTTAAAGCATCACTGAAAATTTTTTTCTTCATCTGAATATCAGCAGGAGAAATTTTTGTTTTCCGCTGAATTTTTACGTCAGATTTTTTGAGAAAGTCGGACGTGATAGAAAAAATCTTATCCAAATCGACTTTATGATTTTTAGCTTTGCGAGTTTTCAAAGTGGCAAATTGAGCCGCCGTCGCATTATTCTCACCAAATTTTTTTTGTTCGCATAAAATTTCGGAAGTGCGTTGGGAAAATACTCTTCAATTTCGCGACTGATACCTTTGACCCGATAAATTCCCTTGTCAGTGTCGTCAAATTCCAGTTCGATTCCTTCTCGTTGCAATTTGGAAGCAAGTTTAGTGCGAGCAACCGCTCCGAAAAGTTTCTGCTGTTTCATCAAATATTTAATATCCAGCGTAAGAATTTTCCCGTCTTTAGTCAAAGTCATATTGGGAATAAAAATATGAGTATGCCTGTCCAGTTCGTCATTGCGATTTATTTCGTGATTGATTCTGGCAGCTAAAATTTTTTGTGTATATTCGAGAGATTTACCGGCGTGTCCTCGACGTGTTCTGACAAATTTTTTCTCAATTAAATCAATCATTTCATCAACAGTTTCTTCCAAACAGCGATTCACAATTTCTCTGTATTCGGGCGAAACGGCTTGCAAGATTGAAACAGATTTAGGACAGGAAAAAGTAATGTCAACTCCCAATGTCGGCTTTTTACTTTCGTCATTTTGCCGTTCGTTTGTCATTTGAATAAGAGCGGCAAAATGTTTTTTGTCTACCGCTTTATGTTTCAATTCCAGTTTTTCAGAGAGGTTACCTTGCCAAAAATCTTCTTTTTTTGCGTCCCGACTGTAATAGTCATCACGGGTATAATAATTTTCAACTCGCTTACTGTTGATGATAGGAGTAACGGTACAAATCAAGTTAGTTGCTCTCCCTATAATACTCTTTTCCTGCTTTTTTCATCTCTTCAACTGTCAACCCATTAGCTTCCATTATTTTGATTACTGCCCCTGTAATTATCCGCAATTCTTTTCTCAGCTCCAGAATTTCCGCTTCTAATTGTGCAGAATTATCTTGCTTATCGGAAACATCTATTTGAACTAATTTCCTACGAATCAATTCTGATAAAGACATACCTGAAAGGGCTGATTCTCTTCTTAAATTTTGTTCATATTTGTCGTCCAACTTTATGCAGATTCGTCCCATACACTTCATAATCTCCTATTCATACTAAAAAATTAAATTCTACTATAATTTCTTAAGAAATTTTCATATTTCTCATACTTTTTCATAAAAATATAATCAGCACTTATAGTGCAGTGGTCTGTATAAAAATTTAACCTTTTTTCCTATCTAAAAAGACAATTCTCTCAATTCTCTCGTTTCAGTTTCCTCTTTTTTTACATCGTTCTCTAAATCTTGATTCTCAGAAATTTTGTCTCCAATTTTATCCGAATTTAATTTAGTTTTTTTCGGAACGATAAGAAATTTAGCTTGAAAATCTGTGAGAGTTTCGACTTTGGTTTTTTGCCTTACCCAAGCCCCAATTTCGCAATTAACTTTCTGTTCTTCGTGCTCCAGTTTGTCCTGCAAGGTGCTAATCTGAGATTTCAAATCGGCAATGCTAAGTTTACGTTTACCCATTTTTAAATCCTCCATTTCATTTTTTATAGTATATTCTGCTTGAATTATATTGTCAACATATGGTATATTATGAACGGAAAAGACGTATAGAAAAATTTGTATAAGGGGTGAGATGATGAATTTTCGAGAAAATTTGATTCAGTTCCGTAAAGCAAAATATCCGTCGGCAAGAAAATTTGCAAAGGCATTGGGGATTCCGTACAATACATATTTGTCATATGAAAATCCGGCAAAACCGACGGAACCGAGATATGAAATGCTCGTTAAAATTGCAACTTTGCTTGAAGTTACTACCGACGAATTGTTGGGCTATGTAAACGTGGACGCGGCGGCAGAAAGGTTTAAAAATTACATTGAGAAGTCATCATATTTCAAAGTCGAAATTTCTTCTGATGAGAAAGGAAATGAGCGGTACGCAATTTCCTTGAAAGGGTTACCTGCTCCACAAAATATTAAATCTTTTTCAAAAGAAGAATTTGTTGAAACTATCCATAAGTTGGTAGGCAAAGCGATAGAATACACAGCGGCAGAACAACAAGTTTTAAGAAATAATATTGACTTCATTTTTTCGTACTTTTTAACGAACTATTTGAAAATGGATTTGATATGTGAACGCCCACACGATTTTGATTTGAAAATCAAAGATTTTCCGAAAGTTTATGAGATACTTGGACAACTCTATCCCGATAAGGAATAAAAAAATGTGCACAATTCGGACACATTTGAAAATCTTGGTTTTGAAGAAAGTTTTTGAAATGCAGACAAATGAATAATGACGGAAAAATTTATGAAAATTCAAAAGTGCCAACTTTGGAAAAAATTTTTTGTGCAAGTTGTTTCCAAAAATGATAGAATTTTCATGTTTAAAAGTAGATAGGATCGGAAAATTTTGTTTAGGGTTGATTTTGAATGATGACTGAATCTGAAACACGCGTTTTAATTGACGAACAGCTACGAAAAGTTGGCTGGGAAGCTGATACGAATAGTTTAAGATATTCCAATGGTACACGTCCTGCAAAAGGTCGCAATCTTGCCATTGCCGAATGGAAAACAAATTCTGATGTAGGGGATAACGGATTTGTGGATTATGCACTTTTCATTGGTACGAAATTAGTTGGCGTGGTTGAAGCAAAGGCAAGTTATAAAAATATTTCGTCCGTCATTGATTATCAGTGTAAAGATTATGCGAAAAATATTTGCGATGAAGATAAAAAATATTTAGTCGGCACTTGGAATAATTTTCGAGTACCTTTTATTTTTGCGACAAACGGCAGACCTTATAGCAAACAACTTGAAACAATGTCAGGAATTTGGTTTTTGGATTTGAGAAAGTCTGATAACTCGCCGAAGGCTTTACATGGTTGGATGAGTCCAACAGGAATTATGGAACTGCTTGAAAAAGATATTTCAGTCGGCAATGAAAATTTGCAAAAAATGTCCTTCGACTTACTTTGTGACAAAGACGGCTTAAATTTACGCGACTATCAATTAAAGGCAGTGCAAGCTGTGGAAAATGCTGTTATTGCCGGACAAAAAAATATTTTGCTGGCGATGGCAACCGGCACAGGAAAAACTCGGACAATTTTGGGAATGATTTACCGATTTTTAAAAAGCGGTCGATTTCGGCGAATTTTATTTCTTGTGGACAGGAATTCGCTTGGTGAACAGGCGCAAGATGTTTTCAAAGAAGTCAAATTGGAAGATTTGATGACGCTTGAAGAAATTTACAACGTCAAAAAGTTGGACGATCGAATTTTTGAAAAAGAAACTCGAATACAAGTTGCCACTGTTCAGAGCATGGTCAAGCGAATTATTTATAGCGAAGATGATTTAATTCCGGCGGTGACTGATTATGACTTGATAATTATTGACGAAGCTCATCGCGGATACATTCTTTATAAAGAAATTTCTGATGATGAAGAAAATATCTTTGAAAATCAGTCAGATTATCAAAGTAAATATCGGAGCGTGATAGAATATTTTGACGCTGTACGGATTGCCCTGACTGCAACTCCTGCACTGCATACAACAAAAATTTTCGGTGCGCCGATTTTTAAATACAGCTATCGTGAAGCAGTAATTGACGGATATTTGGTTGATTACGATGCGCCGCATATTCTGAAAACAAAATTGAGCGTCGAAGGTATTCACTACAAGCAGGGCGACAATGTTGCAGTTTATGACCCGACAACAGGTGAAATTACAAACAGTGAATTGCTGGAAGATGAATTAAATTTTGATGTTGAAAATTTTAACAGGCAAGTTGTCAATGAAAATTTCAATCGCGCAGTTTTGGAGGAAATTTCAAAAAATATTGACCCCGACGGAATGGGAAAAACTTTAATTTACGCGGTTGATGATAAACACGCCGATTTGATTGTCCAAATTTTGAAAGAAATTTATTCCGCAAAAGGCGTAAGCAATGAAGCTGTCATGAAAATTACAGGAAGTGTCGGAGATAAACGGCGTATCAATGCGGCTGTCAGAAAATTTAAAAATGAACGATATCCAAGCATTGTCGTTACAGTTGATTTGCTGACTACTGGAATTGACGTTCCGCAGATTGATACGCTGGTTTTTATGCGTCGAGTAAAATCAAGAATTTTATTTGAACAAATGCTCGGTCGTGCAACTCGACTTTGTCCTGAAATTGATAAAACGCATTTTGAAATTTATGATGCAGTCGGCGTTTATGAATCTCTTGAGCCAGTGAGCGAAATGAAACCCGTTATAGTCAATCCAACTGAAAACTTTTCCAACCTTTTGGAGAAATTAAAAATTTCAGATGACGACAAACAAATTCAGAAACAAATAAATCAGATTATCGGTAAACTTCAGCGTACGAAAAATAATTTGCACGGCGAAACTCTGAAACAATTCAAAAATTTAGCTGGTGGAAAAACTCCTGAACAATTTGCCGGTGAAGTAAAAAATTTATCTTCGCAAACCGCAAAAAATTTTTTACTTTGGCATGTCGATTTATTCAGACTGTTACAGCAAAAAAGTTTGAACAGTGGCAGACCTTTTGTAATTTCCGAACACGAGGACGAATTGACGGAACATACTCGCGGTTTCGGCAAAGGAAAAAAACCTCAAGATTATTTGAAAGACAATCAAAATGAAATTGTCGCGTTAAATATTGTTTGCACTCGTCCGAAAGATTTAACACGCGAGGATTTGAAAAAATTGCGTCTCACTCTGGAAGTTGAAGGTTTTACCATTCCACAACTCAATACCGCAATTTCTCAAATGACTAACGCTGAAATGACTGCCGATATTATCAGTTTAATTCGTCGCTACACTCTCGGCGCGTCTCTCGTAAGTCACGAAGAAAAAATCAAAATTGCCGTCCAAAAATTAAAATCCGCTCATAATTTCTCGGATGATGAATCGAAGTGGATTGAACGTATTGAAAAATATTTGCTGAATGAATCTTTGATAAATCTTTCAACTTTTGACGAAGTCGGAACAGCTTTTAAAAGCAAAGGCGGTTTTGTCAAAATCAACAAGGCTTTTGGCGGCAAATTGGCGAATATTATCAACGAACTCAACAATTATCTTTATGATGACGGAGGGAATGTAGCTTGAACTGGAATGACAATGAAGAACAAGAAAGACTCTTGCTCAAAGCAATGGAGTCCGCTTATGAGCTTCGCGATAACATAAATAAACTTAATCCTGAATATCGTGAAAAATTTTTTAAAATAATTTTTGGTGAAGGTGCGCTCGAAATGATGATTGAACATATTAAGAGGAATTTTTAAATGACAACTCAAGAAATTGTTTCCAAACTTTGGAATTTGTGCAACGTCCTGCGCGATGACGGAATAACTTATCATCAATATGTTACCGAACTGACGTATATTTTATTTCTCAAAATGGCAAAGGAAACTGGCACAGAAAAAAATATTCCTGCCGAATATCGCTGGGATATTTTAATTTCCAAGAGCGGAATTGAATTGAAAAAATTTTACAAAGACCTTTTAGACCATCTCGGCGAAAAAACTTCAGGAAGAATCAAAGAAATTTATCAAGGTTCGGCAACAAACATTGACGAGCCGAAAAATCTTGAAAAAATTATCACCGCTATCAATGACCTTGATTGGTATTCGGCACGTGAAGAAGGTTTGGGAAATCTTTATGAAGGTTTACTCGAAAAAAATGCAAACGAAAAAAAATCCGGTGCAGGTCAATATTTTACTCCGCGTCCGTTGATTGATGTTATTGTTAAACTTGTGAAACCACAGGCAGGAGAACTTTGCAACGACCCTGCTTGCGGCACTTTCGGTTTTATGATTTCCGCCGCTCAATACGTTCGCGATAACACTGACGATTTTTTTGATCTGCCCGAAGATTTACAAAAATTTGAACGTCAACAAGCGTTTACAGGTTGCGAACTTGTCCACGATACGCACAGACTTGCTTTGATGAATGAAATGTTGCATGACCTTGAAGGAAAAATTATTTTCGGCGACACTCTTTCAAATGTCGGAAAGGAAATGAAAAATTTCGATTTAATTTTAAGTAATCCGCCTTTCGGAACAAAAAAAGGCGGCGAGCGTGCAACTCGTGACGACTTCACTTTTTCGACGAGCAACAAACAGTATAATTTTCTTCAGCACATTTACCGAAGTTTGAAAGCTGACGGAAAAGCTCGTGCCTCTGTTATTTTACCTGATAACGTTCTTTTCGATGAAAATGTTCGCGAACACGTTGGAATCCGCGTCGATTTAATGGACAAATGCAATCTGCATACAATTTTGCGACTGCCGACAGGAATTTTTTATGCAAAAGGCGTTAAAGCAAATGTTTTGTTTTTCACTCGCGGAAAATCTGACAAAAATAATACTCACGGCGTTTGGTTTTACGACTTGCGAACCAATATGCCGTCATTCGGCAAAACTAATCCGCTGACAACAGAAACTTTTGCAGATTTTGTTAAAGCATTTGAAGCTGACGACAGACACGCAGTCAATGACGAAAGATTTAATTTTTTTACTCGCAAACAAATTGCTGAAAAAAATAATTCTCTCGACTTAGGTTTAATTCGTGATGATTCGGTTGTTGACTTCAACAACTTGCCCGATCCGATTGATACCGGCGAAGAAATTATTTTTCAACTTCAAGAAGCCGTTGAACTTATGGAAAGTGTTGTTAATGAGTTAAAATCTTTGGAGAAAACGGGGTGAAAAATTTTGAGAATTTATTTGGATAATTGCTGTTATAATCGTCCGTATGATAACCAAACGCAAATCAGAATTTCACTTGAAGCACAGGCAAAAATTTTTATTCAGAACGCCATCAAACGCGGGAAAATTGAGCTTGCCTCATCTTTTGTCATGCGTCACGAAAATGAAAACAATCCGTTCACCGACAAAAGAAACGCTATCGGAGATTTTCTCGAAAAGAATGTTTCAATTTTTATTTCGTCCGATAAAAGACCTGAGGTTCAAAATATTGCCGAAGAAATTATGAGCACGGGAATAAAATCAGCCGATGCCGCTCATATTGCCTGCGCGATTTTGGCGGAATGTGATTATTTTCTGACGACTGATGACAGAGTTTTAAAATATCGCAGTGATAAAATTAAAATCTTGAATCCTGTAGAATTTTTAAAAATTTTGGAGGTGTAATAATGTACAGCACGACTGAAGCCGAAATCAGACAGCTTGGCATGGATTGCCTTGTAAAAACTTTGGGTATTATCGACGCGGAAAGATTTATTTCCAATTTGCTCCGCGAGCGTTTTGACTACACCGAGTGGCGCAAAAAATATTTTGCAGATGTTGACTTGGAAACTTTTTTGAATGAAGCGGCAGATTTTGATAAAAAAAATCCGTTTCGTGGCGGTAAAAAAAATGACTGAAAAAATTTTTCCCTATGAACTTCCCGAAAATTGGCAGTGGACAACTTTAAAAAATGTTGCAAAAATTTTTACAGGCAACAGCATTAACGAAAAAGTTAAGCAAGAAAAATATTTCGGAAAGCCTGACGGGCTTATTTATATTGCAACAAAAGATATTGGTTTTGACAAAAAAATTAACTACGACACAAAAATTAAAATTCCAGAGTCAGAAAATTTTAAAGTTGCTCCGAAAGATACAACTTTACTTTGCATTGAAGGCGGAAGCGCAGGAAGAAAAATTGGATTTACAAACCAGCCTGTTTGTTTTGTGAATAAACTTTGTGCCTTTGTCAGTAATGAGATAAATTCAAAGCTGATTTATTTTTTTATGCAGACAGAATTTTTTTTGAATCAATTCAATAAGAAAAAGCACGGTTTAATAGGCGGAGTTTCTGTAAAAGATTTATCTGAAATAATTTTTCCACTGCCGCCGCTTGATGAACAGAAAAAAATTGTCGAGCGCATCGAAAGTTTATTTTCAAAATTGGACGCGGCAAAAGAAAAAGTTCAGACAATTTTGGACGGCTATGAACTCCGACGCTCCGCAATTTTGCACAAAGCATTTACTGGCGAACTCACAAAAAATTTCCGCGCTGAAAATAATTTATCGCTGGACGACTGGCAAGAAAAATTATTTTCTGAAATCTGCGATATTGTCAGAGGTGGTTCGCCTCGTCCTGCTGGTGATCCAAAATATTATGGAGGAAACATTCCATTTATGAAGGTAGCTGACATCACAAACAATTTATCTCCTTACGTTTATTCAACGAAATACACAATCAAAAAAGCAGGATTATCCAAAACCAGAATGGTGAAAGCAAACACTTTATTATTGACAAATAGTGGGGCAACTTTGGGAGTCCCTGCAATTTGTATGTTGGACACTACTTTAAATGACGGAATCGCAGCTTTTTTAAATCTTGATTCAGAAAATTTAATGTTCTACTATTATTTTTGGTCAATGAAAACCCAAGAATTACGTGGAATAAATAAGGGGGCTGCTCAACCGAATTTGAATACAAACATCATCGGAGCAGTAGAAATAAATCTTCCACCGCTTGCCGAGCAAAAAGAAATTGTCCGCGTCCTCGACAGTTTACTTGCAAAGGAACAGCGGACAAAAGAAATTGCAGAAAATATTTTGCAGGAAATTGATTTGCTGAAAAAATCAATTTTAGCGCAAGCATTTCGCGGCAAGTTATGAAAAATTTTCGGTAATCGTTCCCGACTTAATGTGGCAAAAAATTTTATTTTCTTCGCAAAATTTAATCACCTGTTCAGCACAACAGTTATAAAAATTTTTGCAATCAGGATAAGCAGAAATTTCTTTACTGTAATTCGTTCTGCCAAATATAATTTTATCTACAAAACCAATCGCCGCCAAAATATCTTCAAGTTTTTGCTGAATTATATTTGGCGTGGGATATGGTTCAATACTGACCCACGTTTTAAATTTTCTATCGTGTAGAAATTTTAACGAATCAATTCTATCTTGATATGGAGCTGAACCAGGTTCCATTTTTTTTCGGTATTGTTCATCAAGTGAAACCAAAGTTATTCCGTACTCATTTTCCTTTGAAAGTTCAGCGAGTGCCAACGGCAAAATTCCTTTTGTCAGCACAGTGCATTTAATACCAGCCTCATTCAATTTTTTTATGGCTGACAAACTCATTTCTGAAATTTCTTCGTAACCGTACATAAATGGATCAGTCATAAAGCACAACTGCACAGATTTTATTTTATCCTTCAAGCGTGGAATTTCTTTATCCAAAAGTTCCATAGTATTTGAAACAATTTTAGGTTCAATCCATTCTTCGTAAGACTTAACTTTTCCAAAACGTTTTTTTAGCATAAACGCATAGCAAGGATACCTGCAACCGTGTGAGCAACCTAAAACGTGATTCATCGTGTAATCGCCGTACTCAACGCCTGTCTTATAAAGCATAGTTTTACGTAAAATACTTTCTAATTTTTCCATCTTAACTCTATAGTTCTGCCTTCACTTTCTTTTTCTGCCCAAAATATTGAAGATTTTCCTGACTCAGTTGTAGCAGGATTTCTAATAACTTCAAGATCACCATTTTTTTCCAAAGTTTTACACATATTAGAAAACTCGCTCGAATTACAAAATACACCGTAAATATTGAAAAAATTCGCCTTAACTAAATTTAATCTCTGAAGTTTATTAACTGTTAACAAATAATTTTTTACGACTTCTTTAATATTGTGATTGTCATAATCCAAACCAAATAAAATTTGTTGCCCCCTCAACTGCATTTCGTGCATTTCGCCCTTGCGTTTATAAATATTGTCTGCCATAAGAACAGCACCATCAGGATGGTTCGTAGCATAAATCATTCTATATTTCGGACTATGGCTTTCTTTAACTCTTATGGGTATATTTAAGACATAAGAATAATACTTTCGCAATTGCTTACAATATTCTTGGGTAAAATCTTCTTCTAAATCATAGAAACGCTTATTTTCATCATAGTAATGACGAACCATATCTTTCCAATAATCTCCGCCAGCAACCCTATTTAACATTTTTTCTGTCTTATTCTGAGGAATATCGAGTGAATTATCATACTCAGTCAAATACTCCCAACTTACTTCATTAGGAAAATCAATCTTCAAAAATTGACAAGCAACTCTTAAAAATCCATGCGAATTAAAATTTAGTAAAAATTCTGTGCTACGAAATTTTCGATTACCAGAATTGCTGGAAAATGAGCCTAAAAATTCCAAATCAAGGTGTTTAACCCCGTACGGGTCAAGATATAAAAACAGATTCATCCCCTTTTTACCATGCAGAATTCGAAGAATTTGTTCTTCATAATTTCCAGGATTCACGAAAATTTTCAAACTAGGATCATGTTTATGATAAGGTTCAAGATTCTTCTTTAATTCATCAGGATAATCTAACTCAACGAAATAAGCCTCAATAGATTTTTTTTGAGGTTGTACGGTAGATTTTTGTAACACCTCTTGAAAAGTCTCCAAAGCAATTATCGGCGAGCCGCTATTTCCATCATCAAATTTCCCTTTACCAGCGAAACAATCCACATATATCAAAGGTCTGCCAGTGCAAAGTATTTTCATAAAATATGGAGCAAGATAACATCTCAATAATGCATCTTTCACTAAAGACCATTCTCTTTTTTTTGCAAAAAATTCCGCGTTTCCTTGTGCCAAATCGTCTTCCTCCCTACATCGTCATTTTTCAAAGTATAACTTATCACCCAAAAATATTCAAATTTTCTTCAGCGAATCAATCTTCAAAAAGTCAAGCCGCGCCGTCGACAAAAAACAGGATTTTCATCCAACTACATTCTTTTTCCATAATTCCAAGTCCAAGTTTTAATGGTCGCTGAGGATTTTTTTCGCATTTCACGGATACTTGTTCACTAAGCCGACAAGCGGCTAAGTTCACGACGTATCCGGCTCAAAAAATCTTACGCGACAACTTTGAAAAAGAGAAATTTTCATAATTTTTTTATATTTTTATTTTTTCTTTTTTTTTTCTTTCTCAGCAAAAATCGGGGGGTGGCGTAAGTAATCGCCCCCCGATTTGATAAGTACTTCCATTACTTAAGTACTTACGGATTTAAAAAAAGTGGTCTAAACCCGCATTGGAACGCCATTTCTACGATTTAACGAATTACCATTTATTCCTAACGAATTACCATTTATTCCTAACGAATTACCATTTATTCCTAACGAATTACCATTTATTCCAGAGCGATAATAATTTTTGTTTGAAAGAAATTATTAACTATTGCTGAAGTAGAATTTCGACGGAATGGAAGGTTAAGGCTTTACCATGAATTTTTTTGTGGAAGGTATGACCGTTGATTATTCCGTTCTCTTTGAAACGGCAAAGGATTTTTACAAGTTTGTCGCGAGTACGGCTTTTTTTCTTGTTCAAACTGTTAATGTTTTTTTGAACGTTGTCGATACCGTCAATATTGTAAATGCGTTCAAGTAGAATAGTTCTAGAGTAAGGTTGTTTGCGTTTTGCTGTCTTTTTCATGGTATTGATTTCGCGAGCAAGGAAGTTGGCGAGTTCATTGGTACAAGCATCGCGTCGAACAGCCGTTACAGTACTTTTCTTGTCGCTGGAAGTATCGAGGTATTTGATGGGAACGGCAGAAATTTGCCCTTTGGCTTTGGCGTATTGATAGAGGATAGGAGTAGCAAGGATTTTCCAGATTTCGGGGAAAGATTCTTTTTCCGTAAATTCCTGATCTTTATTAAGGTAGGAAACATCAAAAGTAATATTGCCAATAACGCGGAAGTCAAGAAGTCTGCCGGTATAAGTAGCTTGGAGATTTTTGTAGTACTTGCGTTCAGAGTTGAAAGGAGTATTTCTGCTAAGGCTACACCAAACGTCGAATCTTTCAGAGTCATCGGTGAGGATAGACAACCAAAAGCGGGAGATATGAAACATACTTTTTATAATTCTGTCGCGATTGACAGGAGTAAGTTTAGCTTTCGGATTATGAGAAATGATACGCAAAATGTCGGTTGTGCTAAAAACAGTGTAGCCAGTGACAAAAAGAGTGACGACAGCGTCGTAAACACAGCGGTCGAAGGAGGAAAGTTCTGCACCAGTGACAACATCGTCGCTGTTAATGATTTTTTCATAATTGAGCTGAACAACGCAACCAAAGTTTTCAGCTTTGTAAACGGTAATAATGCCCATATTGCGACCAATAGGAAGTTTATTGTCCCAAGTACGATTGCTGACTTTGTCTTTAGGAGAGAAGAGAGTGTCGGGAGTAATAACATCTTTTTCGTTGAAAGTAGCTTCATCGGTATCGTTGTCGAAAGATAAAACGGGATTGTAAAAATTCTTTTTAGAAATGGAGACATCCTGAAGAGAAATTTGGTGTTCGACGGGAATTAAATCGGAGTCGTCGGAGGAGTCCTCGAAATCGAAAAGAGTTTGCACGTCGTCGTTGTTTTTGATACAATAACTCATTGAAAAAACACCATGCCTTTCTGCTGTTGAATTTTTGGATCAGAGAAACTATAACACAGCCGAGAATGAAGGGCAAGAAAGAGCCGCCGCCACTTTTTGGGGGCTTTTTTGTTGTCATAGATTAAGAATGTAAATAGAAAATTCGTATGAGTGTGACAAATGTAAAAAGAAATTGAATTTGAGATTTTTACAGTTTCGTAGAATCAGTGGTTGAGGATAATGAAATTTGTAAAAATAGAGTTAGCTTGGAAATAAAAAAGTTAAGGAAAAGTTAAACTGGAGGATTCTTTGATAATTTGGCTGTAAATGTAGTCGTTGACGGCTTGAGTTTGTGAAGGAATATCCCAGAAATGCCAGCCAAAAACTGCAAGAACGGCGCAGATGATTAAAGTGGAGGCAATGCTAAGAAAAATATTAAAATTTGATTTATCCAAAAAAGATTCCTCAGGTTTGTCGTCTTTTTGTTGTGGAAGGTTAGAAATAGCAGAGAAAATATTCTGTTGAGTTTTTTCAAGTTCGGAAATACGCCCGTTTAGTTCCGCACATTTCTCCAAAATATTTTTTTGAGAAAGTTGAATGTTTTCAAGAAGTTCAAGCTGATGTTCGTTAAAATTATTATTTGGCAATTTAAAATTCATTATGAATCTCCTTTAAAAATCGTCAAGATTAGTAGCTTGTGGAAAAGAAGAAATTTCTTGCAAAGGCTCTACTCCATTACATTGCGAAATCGGTGGAATTTTTTTGTTGGAAGAGTCGTAAACAAAACATTGAAGATGAAGGCAGAAACAACGGGTAATATTTTTCTCCGTTTTGTACCAAAGAGAATTTTTACAATGAGTACAGGCAACATTTTTTTTGAGAAAATCCGAAAAGTTTAGAGTATCTTCATTGCCGGAGCAAAGCAAAACTTTTTCAAGCCCCGAAGAAAAAACAACGGAGTGAGAGAGTTCGCAGTAACATTTCAATTTTTCGTCGTGCAAAGAGCGCAACCAAAAACCGTGAAAGCAATCTTTACACCGGCAATTTGGTTTGTCATTGCCAATAACGGGATTAAAAATATTCATAGAATCACCTTGAAAAAGCTTTATCATTTTGAATTTTGTAAAATGGCGAGTGGACATAGGCAAGCGTATCAATATTGACTGAGCCAAATTCATTACGAATTAAATTTCTATTGTGCTGTAAAAGTTCAGAAGAATAGGATTTTTGCTGAAGTAAGACGGCACGTTGATATTTGCTGAGATAATCAGAATGAACAACGCGGCTCTGATTTTGTTCAATTTGAGATTGAAGGTTGTGGAGGAAGTCGTCGGAAGTAACTTTATGACACCAAGACTGAGCATCTTTTTGCAATTTATCCTTGTCGTCGGTGAAAATGGTAGCGTCGAGTTTAGCACGGCTGA
>JAFZMV010000048.1 GCA_017553205.1 Selenomonadaceae bacterium
GAAAATTTATTTTATTTTTTTTGCGACGTTTCTCGGGGTCTGGGGCGGGGATAAGTCCCAGCGTGGCGAAATCGACTTGGCAAGTTCGAGGGGCAACACGGACGTTGTCCCGCAGAAATTGCTTAGTCGGTTCCACGTTTTTCAGTTTTTTTTCAGGTTCTCTTCTTTACTCCTTAGATTCAGAAAGAGAACGTTTTTTTTCGCATAACGACAATATTTTTGGTTGACAGTTTGTAGCAAATATGCTACAGTTTGTAGCAAATAAACTACAAACTAAAATAGATCTAAGAAGGGAGTATCATAAATGAGTGAAAATGTCAAGACTGGTGATGAAAAAATTTTTGATGACGAAAATAAAATTTCTTTCTTGCTTAAAGAAAAAAAATATATTATGGTTACAGATGAAGATGGGAAAATTAAAGGCTGTTTTCCCCTTAAAAAGAAAAATTTGGGAAACGGGTGGGTCGCTGTGTATCAAAAAGTAATTACACAGGTGGCAAAAGAAAAATTGACTGGCGAACAGTGTAGCGTTTTTTTGTATCTTCTCGGAAAAGTCGATTTTGAAAATTATTTAACTGTTAGTCAAAATGAAATTTCCGAAGAATTAGGAATACACCGTGTAAATGTAAATAAGGCTATAAAAAAATTAAAAGATTTAAACCTCATAATAGAAGGGCCGCGTGCGGGATTGCATAAAACTTACCGTTTAAATCCCTATGTCGCACACAAAGGAAAAAATCGTAACGAAACTATTCTTGATTTTGAATCTGAACTTACTAAGCAGGGAAAAAACATTACTGACGCTGAGCCTAAGTAAAATGTAAAAATTTCATAAAAAATCCCAACGACGAAAAATCATCGAAGGGATTTTTTATTCATATTTAGTAAATAAGCTTATTTTCGTCTTAAAAAAGTGTATACCTAGACTCAGAGACAAAATTCGACATTGTAAGTAAAATTCCTGCAAAGATTTTAAAAAAATTTTTTCAATCAGGAGTTTTTATTTGATTTGCAAAAAATCTCCCGTCATAAAAAAATATGTACCAGCATTATAATTCACGATAAATTTTTTTCTGAAGAATTTCTTCTTTATCTAAGTCGGTCATCAAGTCCCAATCTTTCTCCATTTCCAAACAGTTATCGGGACAATAAGCGACAAGTTGAACAGCGTCAGGTTCACGCAAAATAGCATTAGCGATAGTTGAAACGAGAGAAATTTTGGACTGGTCGGGCAATTTTTCAGGATCGACAACTTTATAATGAATGGGACGTTTTTCGTGAGATAAAATGGTGTGCAAAGTATCAACTTGAGATTTTAAGTGGCTGATACGATGATGAAGATTTTTACGCCGAGTTTCAACTTTATCATGTTGACGTACAAAATTGAAATTTTTGCGAAGAATGCCAGCGGCAATAAGTTCAATTTTCTTTTGAGAATCAGATTGTTGACAAAGAGAGTCTAGTTCAGTTTGTCGATTGTCGAGAGAAATTTTTAAATTTTTAAGGCGATTTTGTTCAAGTTCGAGCAAAGTTTTCTGTTTGATGAGGAAATATTTTTCCTGTAAGAAAATAGGACGTTCTTCAGCAGACCAATCTTTTTCTTGGAAAAGTTTTTGACGGAAAGAAAAGGCACGGAGATTTTTGGAAAATTTTTCTTCGTCCTTTTTTAATTTTCTGATGTCAAAACGCAATTTTTTGAAACCGCCGTGAACAAAAATATTTTTCGCCATTTCGGTAGCACGTTGAGGCGAAATAATTTTAGATTGCAGTTCAAACTTTTTATCGAGAGTTTTTTCGTATTCTTTTTTGAGCGTAGAAAGATGACGGCGGAGAATGTCGTAGACTTCGCGAGTTTTAAAAATATTTTTGGGTTCTTCGGAAATAGTTTGAGCGAAAAGTTTGTCGTGGAGTTCATCAACAGCTTTTTCAAGATTTTGACTGGCAAGTTTTAACATTTTTCTTGCGTGAAGATTATTCTGCAAAATTTTATGAGTGACCATAAGAATATTTTTCTTGCAATCGGGCGTTTCAAGTTTTTGGTCAATCTTCTCGACAGATTTTTTCATAAGAATGGCAGACATTTTGAGAGCAAAAACTTTTTTCTTAACGCCTGAAAAAACATCATCATAGGCTTTGAAGGCATCTTTTTGAGAATCATCAGGCTTTTTAAGCGAATTTAAAAATTCTTCCAAATGTTTCTGTTGAGCGAGAGTTTCAAAATAATTTTGACGGAGTGTACGCTCGGCTTTTGTCAGATATTCCATTTTAGCCTGTTCTTCAGCGTCGTGACGGGAAATGATAGCCCGTTTCCAATTATTAACTTCAGCGATAGCGGAGAACATTTTTGATTTTAAATCTTGAAAAGAATTGGGACTGGAGTGCAAAAACTGTTCCGAATCAATGAGTTTTTTGGCTTTGGTAGAGGAAATTTGAACGGCATCTTTGGTTTCAAGTTCCTCAGCCTCTTTAGTCAGCGAATCCGTTTTCAAAATTAAATCGTAATGTTTTTGGCGGAGTTGGCGGAACTCCCTGAGTTTTGCGAGTTGAGGATCGTCGTTTTCTTTGCAGGAAATTATGCCAATATATTTTTCGGGAATGCGATTAAAAAGTCGGGCGAGAAAAGTATCGCCGTTGCGTTCTGCTTCTTCTTTTTGGGCTTTCAAAGTTCTGTGGTCAACACGAATAGAAAAGCCATTTTTTTCGAGAACTTCATTTTGAATTTTGGCACAATCAGCACGAAGTTCAGCAACATAGGAGTGATCTCCCCATTTTCTGTCACGTTGGGAGCCGCGTTTAAATTTTTCTTCAAAAGTCGGTTCCGATCCGTCTTTCTTTTTTCGGGCAGGATATTTAAAAAAATTACAAGCGGAGCGTTCTTTGATTTTTTCCACGTCGTCAATCAATCTTTCCGAAAACATAATATGGACGTGCGGATGTCTTTGATTTGATAATTCGCCGAATTTGTCGTGAATGGCATAGGCGTAATAATGGTCTTTGAGATGTTTTTCGATAAAAGGTTCGATAATCTGGCGAAATTGTTCAACCGTTTTTAATTCATTCGGCAGGGCAAATTCAATTTCCACATACCGACGATTGCCCACTCCTTCATACCTGTCGGCGGCTTTGAAAAAATTCTTTGGGTCGTCTTTCGCCCATTTTGGCAATTTATGAGAATGAAAAATACAACCGCCGCGATGTGCAAAAGCGTTTTCGCGGTTAATATATTCGACGTGAGAATGTGCCGAAACGTAATTTTGACTTTCATCAATGCGTTGCAAAATGGTGTCAGCAGTCCACTTTGCTAAATTTTTTCTTTCATCGGAAAAATCAAAACGAACGTTTTTATCCTGATAAGACTCCTGA
>JAFZMV010000049.1 GCA_017553205.1 Selenomonadaceae bacterium
GCCACTCTTGATGAGTGCAGTCCGTTTGACAACTTGCGGACTTAAATGGCTTTGGTAATTAGCAGACCTCTACTCCGACTGAAAAGTTTGGAGCAAGTCAGCCGTATCTAAGCAATTTGGGGTTTCACTCCCCAAGCTAGCAAATTTATTCGCTGGTAGTTGACAATAAAGAAATCATAAAATAATGACGGCACTTTGCAAAATGCAGAGTGCTTTTTTTGTCGGAAAATAAAAAAACGACGCAGATTTTTTTGCGTCGATAAAATTTTTTTGATAAATCGTTTTATTTTCTTTTGGAAAAATAATTTGCAATCAAAGAGCCTGAAATATTATGCCAAACAGAAAAAATTGCTCCCGGAATTGCAGCAGATGCTCCAAAATGAACCATCGCCAATGAAGTTGCCAAACCTGAATTTTGCATGCCGACTTCGATTGAAATTGCTTTTGCCTTCGCAGTATCCATTTTTAAAATTTTTGCTAAAGTGAATCCTAAAAAATAACCCAAAATATTATGTAAAACAACCGCAACTAAAATCATAAATCCGACTTCAAAAATTTTCGCAGAATTTACGGAAACAACTCCGCCGAGTATTAGAATTATCGCAATAATTGAAATCATTGGAAGATATTCTAAAATTTTTTTCAAATTTTTTCCGAACGTCGCATTTATAAAAATTCCCAAAAAAATCGGAACAAAAACGACTTGGAAAATTGAAATCATCATTGCATAAAATGAAATATCCAGCCATTCGCCCGCGAAAAAAAACATTAACGCGGGAGTGACAAACGGTGCCAAAATTGTTGTCGTCATTGTCATTGAAACGGAAAGTGCCAAGTCGCCTTTCGCCAAAAAAGTCATGACGTTTGAAGAAGTTCCGCCCGGACAGGCTCCGACTAAAATTATTCCTACAGCAATTTCAGGCGGAAACGAAAAAATTTTTGTGATTAAAAATGCAAGCAACGGCATAATTGTAAATTGTGCAATCGCTCCGATTAAAACATTTTTCGGATTTTCCAAAATAAATTTAAAATCTTCAATTTTTAATGTCATTCCCATTCCGAACATTACAACGCCGAGAAAAATTGTAATTTTTGGAACAGTCCAAATAAAACTTGCAGGAAAAAATAAAGCTGTTGCTGTTGCAATAATTACAAGTAATGACATATTTTTTTGAAAAAATTTATTTATGGAACTCAATACAAACACCCCGTATTTTCTCGTATACTTATACCAATTTCGCGAATCAGCAAGGATAAAATTTAAATTAAACGTCGCGATTGTTTGTCACAGAAAAATTTTGGTTTCACTATTTACCACGATTACTATAATTCTTATTTCGCACCTGCCAAAATAATTTTGTAACTTTTCAACAGCTTAAAAGCTATCTGCTTGCAAAAAGTTGTTGTTCTTCATTGCTTGAACCGTAAAGTTCGTTGTATTTTTCACGGCAAGCCAAAACTTTTTTGACGTATTGACGAGTTTCCAAATAGGGAATTTTATCAACGTCAGAAAAATTTTTTTCCCAGCCGCCCTGCTCCATCCAATGGCGGACATTTCCGCGTCCCGCATTATATGCTGCCAAAGCCAGAACGTCATTATAAAAAAACTCGTCCTCAAGTTCCGCCAAATACCAAATTCCGTATCTGATATTTTTATCGGTGTTATGCAGTTCATTTATTGACGGCGGTTCTTCGTCCAGACAAACGGCAATCCAGTTTGCAGTTTCAGGCATAATTTGCATTAAGCCGACTGCTCCGCTTTTTGAAACCGCACCTTCAGTAAAATTACTTTCAACTTTCATTACTGACACAGCCAAAAATTTATCGACTTGATAACGCGAAGAAACTTCCTCAACTTTTTCTCGGTATGGAAACGGATATAAAAAATTTTTTTGAGCTGACGGCGAATTAAACAGGTATAAAAAAATTAACACCGCTGTCATAAAAAGTATTTTGAATAAATTTTTATTAAGCATTGCCATTCCTCATTGTGAATTTTTAAATTGCCAACGTCCTTCAACTGATTTTTTTATTTGTTTCTGCAAGGCTGAAAAAGAAGTTTGATTTTTTACTACAAGGTCTGCACGGCGACAAATTTCTCTAATCGGCATTTGAGATTTTATTCTTGTAACGGCTTGTTCAGCATTTATTTTGTCGCGTTTTATCAATCTGTTCAACTGCAAATTTGTCGGCAGATATACCGCCCAAATTTCGTCAAATAAATCTTCCCAACCAGCCTCAAAAAGTAACGGCACTTCCATGACAACTAATCTTTCACCGCGTTCTTGACAGTCAACTAAAATTTGTCTTGCACGATTCAACAAAACAGGATGAGTTACAGAATTTATCCATTTTCTTTCCTCCACGTCATGAAAAATAATTTCACGGACAATTCTTCTGTCAATATGCCCGTTTCCAAGAAGAATTTGCTCGCCGAAATGTTTTACATAGTCGTTAAAAAATTCTTCGCCGGGCTGTAAAAGTTTGCTTGTTTCTTCGTCAATATCAAAAGTCACAGCACCGTAATTTTTTTTTAGTTCAAAAGCGACAGCAGATTTTCCGCAGGAAATTCCGCCCGTCAATCCTATAGTAAACAAAATTTCTTCCTCCGAAATTTATTTTGAACAAATTTTAAAACCGTTGTCAAATTTTTCAATCTGTTTTGTTTTGAGCAAATGACCGATCGCACGTTTAAAAGCCGCCTTACTGACATTGAAAACCGCTTGAATTTTTTGCGGGTCTGTCTTGTCGGTAAAATTTATTTTTCCGCCGTTGTCTTTGATAAATTTCAAAATTTTTTTTGCGTCCTCATTTATCGCAAGTTCTTTAACTTCTCTGAGTGATGCGTCAAGTCTGCCGTCCTCTCTGACGTAAGTTATACGAGCTTCCAAAATTTCGCCGCATTTTAACTTTCTCGGAATATGTTTTTGCGGAATGAAAACAATATTTCTTTCAGTCGAAAATAAAAATGCTCCTGCCTCAATAATATTATAAATTGCTCCTTTAACTTTATCGCCACGTTTGATATTTTCTGCAGGTTTTGACGCACGCCGAATTTCATCAGAAACTTTCATGCTTGTCGCAAGTCTGCCGGATTTATCAATATAAAGTTTTGCCCAGACAATATCTCCGACATCAGGCTTGCCGATCATTTCCGCATACGGCATAAAAATTCCGCGTTCAGCTCCGACATCTAAAAAAATTCCGTCCGCAGATTTATTGATAACTTTCAGGCGGGCAATTTGTCCGACTTTCATTTTAGGAACTCTCATGCTTGCGGTAAGTCTTTTTTTTGGATCGAGATATAAAAAAACTTCAACATTTTCCCCGACTTTAACTTCTGAAGTCTGTTGAGTTTTATGCAGAAGAATATCATCATTAGAATTTCCCGTTCCCGCATTTAAAAAAACTCCGAATTCACTTTCGCGGACGATTTTTAAATTGGTGACGGTCATAGGTTTTAAATCAGTTTTCATAGTTTTCAATTTTTGCATCGCCCCAAAGTTTTTCCAGTGCGTAAAAATCTCTGTTTTCGGTTTTAAAAATATGTGCGACAACATCGCCGTAATCCATCAAAACCCATTCGCCTTCGTGATAACCTTCTTTGTGGTTGAAGTGAATATTTTCTTTGTCGAGTTCTTCCTCAATGTTGTCGGCAATGGCACGAACTTGAGTAGCAGTATTCGCCGAGCAGATAATAAAATAATCCGTGGAAAACATCAGCCCTCTCATGTCCATAATAACAATTCTTTCGGCTTTTTTGTCGTCAGCCGCCTTACAAATTTTCTTTGCCAATTCTAAAAAATTTTCATTCATATTTTATACTCCTTTCAATTTTCATTCATCTGTGGCTTTATCTTCGGTAATATCCTGAATCGGGAAAAGTTCGCTGATTCTTGCATCAATCTCTCCAACATTCGGAACCCATGAGCCGTTGGAATTTTCGGAACCGGGCAACATTATAGTTGCAGGAGGATCTGAACTCATTTGGCGTAAAACGTTTGCCAAGTGAGCCGAGTCAAAAATTTCCGCACTGGTTTCCATTTTGTTTCTGAAAATATCGGCAATCGCGGGAAGTTTAGGAATTGTATCAAGCTGTAAAACTTTTGCATAGAGGGCTTTCATAAATTTTTGCTGGCGTTGAACTCTTCCTACATCTCCGAGCTTTTCTCCGAGAAATCTCAAATATTTTTGTGAATCCTCTCCGTTTAAATGCTGATAACCTTGACCGAGATGAATCGACAAACCTGACTCAGGGTCTTCATAATCCATATTTTCTTCAACGTAAATATCCAAGCCACCCAAAACATCAATCAATTCCGCAAAAGTACTCATGCCGATAACAATATATTGATGAATCGAAACTCCCAAAAGTTGCGAAACATGACGGACGAGTAAATTTGCTCCTCCCCAGCTGTATAAATTTCCCAAATGACCATAAGAAGAATTTGAACTGACCCAAGTATTTCGAGGAATTGAAATAAGACGCGATTTGCCTGTGTCATTTGAAAAACTCAAGACCAAAATTGTATCAGCTTGTTGTTCTCCCTGTTCTCCGTCGTCAATTCCCAGAATCAAAATATTTGTATAGCCGTCAAATTTCGGATCAATCGCCCGTGCAGTTTTCCTGTCGTTGTAGCCTTGATACATTGTATCAAATTCGTTGTAAACTCTGCTGCCTACATTATACACCGATATTCCGACAAATAAAACTGCAGAAATCAAAAGAGATAAAATTACGCACATAAAAATCAGACGAAAAACTTTTATTTTCCGTCTTTTTCTTACTTTTTTTCTCTTTTGCTTAATATTTTCCTTAGTTTCATTTGTCATGACAGACACTGCCCTATAATTACGATTATTAACGATAAAATTTCACTTCGCCGAAATATTTTTCCCATTCAGAAATAATTCTTATATTATTAGCCTCAATGAACCGCATGATGTTGTATAAATATCTGCTTGGAATTTTTGAATTGTTGTGACACAATTCGCATTTTCCTTCAGAAGTCAACCAAATTTTTGTAGCGTTGGCTGATTGATTTCCCTCAGATACATGAACATGCACAGGTTCAACAGGCTGGTTTTCATTTGCCCAAAAATAAATTATGTAACTACCGATCTTGAAAAGGCGGGGCATTTTCAAAACCTCCATTTGCGGCAAAATGCATGATTAAATCGGCACTGTTTTTTATAATGTCCATATACTTTTCAAATTCGTCGTAGGTGTAGTTGTGAACTTCCGCGATTTTAAAACTCGGCAGATAGACAACCAAATGATTAAATCCGTCAAATACAGGAGTTTCAACGCGGACTTTTACGGAACCGTCTTTCAAAACTTCAGTATGCACAATTTCTGTATCGTCGTCTAAAGTCATCAAAGGATAAATCATTTTTTATTTTCCTTCCTGTTCAAAATCAAAAAATTTCTTGCGTCGATTGTGTCAGGGTGAAGGAGAGAGTTTTTTTGAGTCACAAAAATTATTGATTCATTCATCGCCGTTAAAATAATTTCGTCGAGATTGTTGGAAGTTTCCGCAAGTTCACGAAGTTTATCAACGCCGGGATAATCTCTGTTCGGTTCAATCATATCGGCAAAATAAATTATTTTATCCAATGCCGACATATTTTTTGCTCCGACTGTGTGACGATAAATCGCTTGAGAAATTTCCGAATCGTTCACGCCGTAAATTTCGGAAATCATTTTTGCACCGATATATGCATGAAGAAGGAGAGGAGAATTTTTTTCAACTTCGCCGATTTTTATTCCGCGTTTTTCAGCTTGTGCCGGAAGTTCATCATTTTCAAATTCTCTTGCACAGTCATGAAGAAGTCCCGCAATATATGCTTTTTCGGAATCAACGCCAAATTTTTTTGCAAGTTTAACTGCGGTATCTGCAACGCCGATTGAATGAGCGAATCTGCTTTTTTTCAATCTGCTTTGAAGTTCCCTGCGAATTTCGTCAACATTCATCTGTACAAATTCTCCCTGTAAATATATTGTTCGACTTCTTCGGGGACGAGATATTTTATAGACCTTCCGAGTTTAATTCTTTCGCGAATATTCGTTGAGGAAATTTCAAAACTTGGAGTTATAAACTGATGAATGTGTTGAAGTCCTGTACTTCCGAAAACTTTTTTCACCTTGTCAAAATTTAATTCCACGCCCGGACGAGCCGCCGCCAAAAAATTTGCCTTGCCGACAAGTTCTTGAGCTTTATGCCAGTTTTCTAAATCCGCCATAGAATCAGAGCCGATTATAAAAAATAATTCCGTGTCTTTTCCGTATTTTCTGTGCAGTTCGTTCACCGTGTCCAAAGTATATGAAAAACCTTCGCGGAGCATTTCCATAGGCGACACATGAAAATATTCATTTGATTTTGTGGCGAGATAAGTCATCATCAGTCGATGGGCTTTTGATTCTATTTTACGTTCTGTTTTATGCGGCGGACGTGCTGAAGGGATAAACAAAATTTCTTTGAGTTGAAAAATTTCCCGTGCTGATTCAGCCATCGCCAAATGTCCCAAATGTATCGGGTCGAAAGTCCCGCCCATTATTCCAAGTCTCAATTTGAATCCCTCCAGACAAAAACAAGAATTACAATTAAAGTCGTGAAAAAAATTAACAGTCCTGCACGAAGATAATCAAAAAAATCATGCCGACCTTTTGGAGTCTGCAAATAATTTTTTATTGTCTTGAGATAACCAAGAAAATTTCTAATTCCTAATTCCTGATTATCTCGTCTGACCATTACCGCTAATCAAATATTTCATAGTGGTTAAAGCCTCAAGACCCATCGGTCCGCGTGCATGAAGTTTTTGCGTACTGATTCCGATTTCTGCACCGAAACCAAATTCAAAACCGTCAGTAAATCTTGTGGATGCATTGACATAGACGCAAGCCGCATCAACAAAAGTTTGAAATTTTTCAGCGGCTTTTTCGTCGCGTGTAATAATTGCTTCAGAATGTTCGGTGTTGTATTTGTTTATATGAGCAATAGCCTCGTCAATATCGTTGACAACTTTCACCGACAAAATTAAATCGTTGTATTCGGTTGACCAATCTTCTTCTTCAGCAGGTATCATTTCGGGACAAATTTTTCTTGCGTTTTCATCTCCACGCAGTTCAACTTTATTTTCAGTCATCAGTTTGGAAATTTTTGGAAGAAATTCTTCAGCAACATCTTTATGAACAAGTAAACTTTCCATAGCGTTGCAAACTGAAGGACGGGAAATTTTTGCAGATAAAACAACAGGCAGAGCAATTTCAAAATCTGCCGACTTATCAACATAAATATGACAAACTCCCGTGCCTGTTTCAATTACGGGAACTGTTGCATGTTCGACGACTCTTTTAATTAAGCCCGCACCTCCGCGAGGAATAATAACATCAATAAGTTTTCTGAGTCTGCACATTGCAACAACTGCATCGCGATCTGTTATCGCAATAAATTCTATAGAATGTTCAGGGATTCCGACTTGATAAGCAGCTGCTGTCAAAATTTCTATAAGTTTTTGATTAGTGCGGATTGCCTCCGAACCTCCACGCAAAATACATGCGTTTCCTGATTTCAAACAAAGTCCTACTGCGTCAACCGTAACATTCGGACGAGCCTCGTAAATTATTCCGATTAAACCGAAAGGAACTCTGACACGACGAATTTTTAAACCGTTCGGACGAACAACTTGAAAATCTTCATGACCGATAGGATCGGGAAGTGCGGCAGTTTGTCTTAAACCTTCCGCCATATCCGAAATTCTTTTCGGTGTCAAAGTCAATCTGTCTATCATATTGGGGCGAGTATTTTTTTCTTTAGCCGCTTTCACGTCCTCAGAATTTACAGAAATAATTTCGTCTTGATTTTTTTCAAGAGCCTCCGCCATTTTTAAAAGTGCCTGATTTCTCACATCAATAGAAAGACCTGCCAAAATTCTTGACGCAGCTTTTGCAGGTTCGGCTTGTATCGCTATAACTTGTTTTAAAAGCACTTCTTTTCACTCCTTTTAAAATTTAAAATCATCTTTCTTCCAGAAAATTTTCTTTCATTATAAATTCATTTTTTATATTGTGCAAGTTTTTTAGCAAATAAAATCAATTTATTGCGTAAAAAAATACCCTCCAAAAAAATTTTGAAGGGTAGAAACTTTTTTATAAATTTTTATTCTGCAGTATTTTCCGCAACAGTGTCAACGACAGCCAACGAACGATAACGCGGCATGCCTGTTCCTGCAGGAATCAATTTTCCGATGATGACATTTTCTTTCAAGCCGATAAGCGGATCGATTTTGCCTTTGATAGCCGCGTCAGTCAAAACTTTCGTGGTCTCTTGGAAACTTGCCGCACTCAAGAAAGAATCAGTCGCCAAAGATGCCTTTGTAATTCCCAAAAGAATCGGTTTAGCAACAGCAGGTTCTCCGCCGCTTTCGATGGCTTTTGTATTTGCCGTTTCAAAAACATTTATATCCACAAATTCGCCGGGCAGGAAATCAGTTGAGCCGGAATCTTCGATTTTAACTTTGTGGAGCATTTGACGAACCATGACTTCAAGATGTTTGTCGTTAATTTCAACACCCTGAGATTTATAAACTTTCTGAACTTCATAAACAAGATACTGCTGAGTAGCTTTCAAACCGCTGATTCTCAAAATATCATGAGGATTGATAGCACCTTCGGTGAGTTTTTGACCTGCTTTGACAAAACCGCCTTCCTCAACGCACATTCTTGAACCGAAAGGAATTGTATATTCGCGTGTAATTCCGTTATCGGGAGTAATAATAATCATGGGCAGATCGTTTTTCTCATTTCTGCCGAAAGAAATTTCTCCGTCAACTTCCGCGATAATTGCGTTGTGTTTCGGTTTTCTTGCCTCAAAAAGTTCTTCGACACGCGGCAGACCTTGAGTAATATCGTCGCCCGCAACACCGCCTGTATGGAAAGTTCTCATTGTGAGCTGTGTACCAGGTTCACCGATAGACTGTGCGGCGATAATTCCGACAGCCTCGCCGACTTCAACAGGCGACTGATTCGCCAAATCTCTGCCGTAACATTTTATGCAGACACCGAATTGAGATTTACAAGTAAGAACACTACGGATTTTAACTTTTTCACGAACAGCGGCAATTTTCTTTGAAAGTTTTCTGTCAACCGTGTCATTGATACCTGCGATTTTATTTCCGTCATTGTCAAAAATATCTTCTGCAAGAACGCGACCGACAATTCTGTCCTCAAGTGATTCAATAATTCCGCTGCCTTCTTTTATGGCTTCGACTTCAATTCCGCGAACATTATTATTTCTTATGAAAATTTCTCCGACTTCGCTGTCAAGAATTTCATCAAGCATTTCATGAGTTAAATTTTCGCCGGCTTTAAAAATTTTGTCGTCAACATGAACATCTTTTGCAAGTTCTTTGCCGATATGTTCATGAATAAAGGCATGACGAATTTTTTCACGCTTAATATCATCTTTTGTGCCGAGCAAAATAGTTTCTTGTACAAGTGAATGACTTGCAGAATTCGGAGAAGTTAAACTCCTTCCGCGAATTGAAATTTCATCAACTCCAAGTCCGCCGATTTTCTCCAAAGATTTTTCGTCAAGAATTGTATCATGTTTTATGGCAACTTCTTTTGTAGTGGGATTTAAAATATCTGTTGCCAAAACTCTGCCGACAAGTTCCTCATTCAAAATTTCAAGTGCGTCAAAAGTTTCTGACGCGAGCAAAGCTCTTTCAAGTTTCAAATTGATTGTTGAAACGTCGCAGTCTTCTTCACGGACAATGACATCTTGAGCAACGTCAACAAGACGGCGAGTCAAATAACCGGAGTCAGCAGTTCTGAGTGCGGTATCTGCCAAACCTTTTCTTGCACCGTGACTGGAAATAAAGTAATCGGAAACGCTGAGACCTTCGCGGAAATTTGCAGTAATAGGCAAGTCGATAATTTTTCCTGAAGGATCCGCCATAAGTCCACGCATACCCGCAAGCTGTCTCATCTGCTGTTTGTTACCGCGTGCACCACTGTCTGCCATCATGTAAATCGGATTAAATTTGTTATCCTTTTCAAGATTCGACATCATAGCATCGGCAACATCATCAGTTGCTTTTGTCCAAAGGTCTACAACTTTTTTATAACGTTCTGCATCGGTAATAAGACCGCGTGCAAATTGTTTTTCAACTTTTGTAACTTTTTCTTTTGTTTCTGCGATAATATCTTTTTTCTGCGGAGGAACAACGACATCAGAAATTGCAACAGTCATTCCTGCGATACAAGCATAATGATAACCGAGCTTTTTAACTTCGTCGATAACTTCAGCGGTTTTTGTTGCTCCAAGTTCATCAAAACAATTTGCAACAAGTTTGCCGAGTTCTTTTTTGTTCATGACAATTCCGAGTTCAAGTTCGCCCGTATCTTTATTTTTTTTGCAGTAACGTAAATTCGGGGTGAGAATTTCATTGAAAATCATTCTGCCCAAAGAAGTTTTTACAAGAGTAAACTCTCCTGTTAATTCATCTCTGACAGACTGCGGAAGTTCGCTAGTATTTATTTTTGCGGTAATTTCTGCTTGAAGTTCAAGGTCACCCTGCTGATAAGCCATTAAAGCCTCTTCAATTCCCGTGACGATTTTGCCTTCGCCTTTAGCATTTTTCTTAATGCTGGTCAAGTAATAAGTTCCAAGAACCATATCTTGAGTAGGAACGATAATGGGCTTGCCGTCTTTCGGAGCAAGAATATGATTTGCGGCGAGCATTAAAACTCTTGCCTCTGCCTGTGCCTCTGCACTCAAAGGCAAATGAATAGCCATCTGATCGCCGTCAAAGTCCGCGTTGTAAGCAGTACAGGCGAGCGGGTGAAGTTTCAAAGCACGACCTTCAGTCAAAACAGGTTCAAATGCCTGAATACCAAGACGGTGAAGTGTCGGAGCACGGTTTAAAAGTACGGGGTGTTCTTTAATAACTTCTTCAAGTACGCCCCAAACATCGGCATTTGCACGCTCAACTTTTTTCTTTGCGGCTTTAATGGTTGTGTTTCCGTCCGCAGAAAGTTTTTTCATGACAAACGGCTTGAAAAGTTCCAACGCCATTTCTTTCGGAATACCGCATTGATGAAGTTTTAACTCAGGACCGACAACAATAACCGAACGTCCCGAATAATCGACGCGTTTTCCCAAAAGATTTTGTCTGAAACGTCCCTGCTTACCTTTAAGCATGTCGCTCAAAGATTTTAAAGCACGATTACCGGGACCTGTTACAGGGCGACCGCGACGACCGTTATCAATTAGAGCGTCAACAGCTTCCTGCAACATTCTTTTTTCGTTGCGGACAATAATATCAGGTGCTTCAAGGTTTAAAAGTCTTTTCAGGCGGTTATTTCTGTTAATAACTCTTCTGTACAAGTCGTTTAAATCACTTGTGGCAAATCTTCCGCCGTCAAGCTGAACCATCGGACGAAGATCAGGCGGAATAACGGGAACAACTTCCATAATCATCCATTCGGGACGGTTGCCGGATTTTCTGAAAGCCTCGACAACTTCAAGACGACGAATTGCACGAAGTCTTTTTTGTCCGCCTGCAGTTTTCAATTCTTCGCGGAGTTCTTCGCTCATTTTATCCAAGTCAAGTTCTTTAAGAAGATATTGGATAGCCTCAGCACCCATACCGACTTTAAAAGTATTGCCGAATTTTTCGCGGGCTTGTCTGTATTCGCCTTCAGATAACAGGGCTTTTTTCTGCAAATCGCTTGTGCCGGGATCTAAAACAATGTAATAAGCAAAATACAAAACTTTTTCCAAATTTCTCGGAGACATGTCAAGAATTAAGCCCATGCGGCTGGGGATTCCTTTAAAGTACCAAATATGAGAAACTGGTGCGGCAAGTTCAATATGTCCCATGCGTTCGCGACGAACTTTTGCACGAGTAACCTCAACGCCACAACGATCGCAGACAATTCCCTTATAACGTACGCGTTTATATTTTCCGCAGTGACATTCCCAGTCGCGAGTAGGTCCAAAAATTTTTTCGCAGAAAAGTCCGTCGCGTTCAGGTTTAAGTGTGCGGTAGTTAATTGTTTCAGGTTTTTTGACTTCGCCATGCGACCATTCGCGGATTTTTTCGGGCGATGCCAATCCTACCCGCATTGAATCAAAAACATTTACGTCAAGCATAGTTTGACCTCCTAATCACATGTCGTCGTCATTGCCGTCGAAACTTCCAAAACCGCCAAAATCATCATTGAGATTATCATTGAAATTTAAATCGTCATCATTCGGAATATCAAGATTGTCAAATTTATCGTCAAATTCAAGCTGTTTTTTCATTTTGCGGCTGAAAATTTCTAAATCTTTTTCATCAACTTTAAAATCTTCTTCTTTGAAAATATCTTCGTCAGTCGGCTCCATGTCTTTATTGCTGTCCATATCGTTATCAAATTCTGAATCAGCGTCGATACCTTCCGCAATAATAGAATCATCATCAGGTTTCGGCGGAACAGGGACTTCATGTTTTCCATGATTTCCGACATCAACTCCGAGTTCTTCGGCAGTGTTGCGGATAGTTTTTTCGTCGTCGTCCTCTTCGTCGTTGATAACAATTTCTTTTGCGTCGCCGCTCAAAACTTTAATATCAAGACCGATTGACTGCAATTCCTTAATCAAAACTTTGAATGATTCGGGAACTCCGGGCTCAGGAATGTTATTTCCTTTGACGATAGCCTCATACGCTTTGACACGTCCGACAACGTCATCAGATTTAACCGTCAAAATTTCCTGCAGAGTATAAGACGCACCGTAAGCCTCTAACGCCCAAACTTCCATTTCTCCGAAACGTTGACCGCCGAACTGAGCTTTACCGCCGAGCGGCTGTTGTGTTACTAAGCTGTACGGACCTGTTGAACGAGCATGAATTTTATCATCAACCAAATGATGAAGTTTAAGCATGTAAACGCAGCCGACAGTAACACGATTTTCAAAAGGTTCGCCTGTTCTGCCGTCGTATAAAATCGTTTTTCCGTCGTCGTCAAGTCCTGCCGCTTTGATGGTGTTGATAATATCGGATTCTTTAGCACCGTCAAAAACAGGAGTTGAAATATACATTCCCGCTCTGCCTGTTTTCGGCATGCCGTATTTCTTAGTGTCATAGCCGAGTTGTTCAAGTTTTTTGGCAACATAACCGGGATTTTCTTTAATTTCAAAACCGAGTTTTCTGACTGCCATTCCCAAATGTGTTTCAAGAACCTGACCGATATTCATTCGAGAAGGAACGCCGAGAGGATTCAAAACAATATCAACGGGAGTACCGTCCGCCAAGAAAGGCATATCCTCTTCACGCATGATTCTGGAAACAACACCTTTATTTCCATGACGACCGCTCATTTTGTCGCCGACTGAAATTTTTCTCTTCTGTGCAATATAGACGCGGACTTGTTTATTTATTCCGGGTCCCATTTCGTCGTTATTGTCACGGGTGAAAACTTTAACATCTACAACTTTTCCGGATTCACCATGCGGAACTCTCAAAGAAGTATCGCGGACTTCGCGGGCTTTTTCGCCGAAAATTGCACGAAGTAAACGCTCTTCCGCAGTCAATTCAGTTTCACCTTTTGGAGTAACTTTACCGACTAAAATATCGCCCGGGCGGACATCAGCACCGACCGCAATAATTCCGTCAGAATCCAAATGTGCAAGCAAATCATCAGAAACATTCGGAATATCTTGCGTGACTTCTTCAGGTCCAAGTTTTGTGTCGCGTGCGTCGCACTGATATTCTTCAATATGAATCGAAGTATAAATATCTCGTTTTAAAAGATTTTCGCTGAGTAAAATTGCGTCCTCGTAGTTGTAACCTTCCCAAGGCATATACGCAACAATAATATTATAACCGAGTGCCAATTCGCCATGATCCGTTGCAGGACCGTCTGCAATCGGCTGTTTTGCTTCGACATGTTCGCCTTTATCAACAAGCGGAATTTGATTTATACAAGTTCCCTGATTTGAGCGGACAAATTTTTGCAAAGTGTAAACATCTCTGCCGCCGTCATCTGTTTTGATATGAATTGTACTTGCGTCAACTTTTACAACAGTTCCCGCACGTTTTGCCAAAACCATAACGCCCGAATCGCATGCGGCTTTAAATTCCATGCCTGTACCGACCAACGGGGCTTGAGTTTTCAAAAGCGGAACTGCCTGACGCTGCATGTTTGCTCCCATCAATGCACGGTTAGCGTCGTCATTTTCAAGGAACGGAATCATGGCAGTTGCGATTGAAACTACCTGTTTCGGCGAAACGTCCATGTAATTTACTTTTTCGCGTCTGACCATAGTAGTTTCTTCTCTGTGACGAGCCGTAACACGTTCATTAACAAACCAGTCATTTTCGTCAAGAGGTTCGTTAGCCTGTGCGATTGTCAAAACTTCTTCTTCGTCGGCAGTCATATAGCGGACTTCGTTTGTAACTCTATGATGTTCTTGATCAACTTTTCTGTAGGGAGTTTCCATGAAACCGTACTGATTTACTCTCGCATAATTTGAAAGTGAACCAATCAAACCGATATTAGGACCTTCAGGAGTTTCAATCGGACACATTCTGCCGTAATGAGAGTTATGAACGTCGCGGACTTCAAAACCTGCACGCTCACGACTTAAACCGCCGGGACCAAGTGCAGAAAGTCTGCGTTTGTGAGTAAGTTCAGAAAGCGGGTTATGTTGATCCATGAACTGTGAAAGCTGGGAACTTCCGAAAAATTCTTTAATAGCGGCAACAACAGGACGAATATTTATTAAATTCTGCGGTGTAATCATTTCAGAATCTTGAATTGTCATGCGTTCACGGACAACACGTTCCATTCTGCTCATGCCGACTCTGAATTGATTCTGCAGAAGTTCGCCTACACTTCTTACACGACGGTTGCCGAGATGGTCTATATCGTCAGTAGTTCCCATGCCGTTCATTAAGTCAATAAGATAACCTATTGCACTGACAATATCAGCAATACAAACTGTCCGATTATCTTTTATATCAAGGGACGGAGCACAGAGCATTGTATAATCTTCGTCTTTATCAGTTTTAATTTTTATCTGAACTGGAGTAATAAAACCGTGATGATTTTTATCGGGAACAAGATCAAAAATTTCTGCTTCGCGTGTTTCGTCGATAGCTTTCAAATTGTCTTCGGTGATAACGGTACCTGCAGGAATTAAGACTTCACCTGTTTCCGCGTCAACAATATCATCTGCAAGAGTTTTATCAATAAGACGACGCTGCCAGCCGAGTTTTTTGGTCATTTTGTAACGTCCGACAGATGCAAGATCGTAACGTTTGGCATCAAAAAACAGGGAATTTAAAAGCTGTAAAGCACTGTCAGGTGTTGCAGGTTCGCCCGGGCGAAGTCTTTTGTAAATTTCCAAAAGTGCTTTATCTTTTGTATCAACATCGCTTTCGCGTTCGAGTTCCTCTTTAATAATCGGATTGTTTCCGAAAAGCTCAAGAATTTGAGCATCAGTTTCAAAACCTAATGCACGCAGGAAATAACTTACGGGCATTTTTCTTGTTCTGTCAATTCGGACGCTTATGGAATCAGAGGCATCTGTTTCAAGCTCAATCCATGCACCGCGATTTGGAATGACAGTAGCGGCAAAAAGTTTCTTGCCTGTCTGATCAATCGTTGCATCGTAATAAGCCCCGGGAGAACGCACCAGCTGACTGACTATAACGCGTTCCGCACCGTTAATAACGAAAGTTCCTGTTTCAGTCATCAGCGGGAAGTCGCCCATAAAAACTTCCTGCTCCTTAACTTCGTCATTCGCTCCATGATTTACAAGCTGGACATTCACACGAATGGGAGCGGCGTATGTGCCGTCGCGTTCTTTACATTCGGCAAGCGAATATTTCGGTTCACCGAGTTTGAAACTCTTGAAAAACAATTTCAAACTGCCGGTAAAATCGCTGATAGGGGAAATATCTCTTAAAATTTCTCCCAAGCCCTCTTCGATGAACCATTTGTAAGAATTACGCTGAATATCAAGAAGGTGAGGAATCTCCATAACCTCTTTAATTCTTGCGTAACTGTACCTTGTCCGCTTACCAACTTGAACAGGATTAAACATAAACTGCAGTCACTCCTCATTTTTGACTAAAGCAGGAATTTTTTTTCATGCGTTGAAAAATAATCCAAAATTTTTTGTGGCTTATAATTCCTGCAAAGGTTTCCGCCGTCAAGCGATCGTCGAAACTTAATAGAACCGTAGCGGAAATTATATATTTTATTCGTGATACTGTCAAGAAACGCATTTTCAATTAGGAATTAGAAATGGGTAATTCGTAATGATGAAAACGTTTTAAAACTTTAAAAAAGTTGGAGAATTTTTTTTAATTAGGCATTATGCATTCCAAATTATCATAAGGGGGCTTTTTTGGTGAAAGGTAAAGGGAACAAACCGATTTATGTTGTCGGTCACAGAAATCCGGACACAGACTCAATTTGTTCGGCGATTGGTTATGCTCATCTCAAGCAGGCACTGGGATTTAATGCCGTTCCTGCACGTTGCGGAAAGATTAACAATGAAACGAAATATGCTTTGGAATATTTCAAAATGGATCAGCCGCTTTTGTTGACTGATTTATATCCACGCGTGAAAGACGTTGCACTTGAATGTAAAACTGTTGTCCGCCAGCATGACACTTTGAAACATCTCGGAGAAGTCATGAGAAAAAGCGAATTGCAGTCAGTCCCCGTCACCAACAGTAAAGGTGATTTAGTCGGCATTGTAACAGTCGGAGATTTGGCAAAAAGATATTTTCTCGAACTCGGTCTGCAAAGTTTAGTTGATATGCGTGTCCGTTATCGTGACATCATTCAAGCGACCGAATCAAAAGTTTTGGTTGCAGGCGATGAAAATGATTTTATCGAAGGAAATATAAAAATCGCGGCGGGCAGTGTCGAAACAACAATTTCAAATTTACAACCGAAAGATATTGTCTTAGTCGGTGACAGAAGTGTCGGCACTCTGAAAAAAATTCTTAACGCGGGAGTTGCCTGCATGATTGTTACAGGCGGCTGTCGTGTTGCCCCCGAAGCTCTTGCCGAAGCCTCAACATTGAAAACTTTTGTACTTGCCACGCCTTATGACACTTACACCGTAGGCAGACTTTTAAATCAGTGTGTTCCCATTCGCAGAATCATGCACCCCGATCCTGTTTGTTTCCGTCCGATGGATTTACTGAGCGACATTAAAGGAGTAATGGACGAAAACCGATTCAGAAGTTATCCCGTTGTAGAAAACGGAAAACTTGTCGGAATTGTCAGTTCAGATGAAATTATGCTCCCTGAACGTGAAAAAGTAATTTTAGTTGACCATAACGAACGCGGGCAGGCTGTCGAAGGAATTGAAGACGCAAAAATTGTTGAAATTATAGATCATCACAGACTTGGAGGAGTTCAAACTTCCGAGCCGATTTATATTCATCAAGAACCTGTCGGCTGTACTTGTACAATCGTTGCAAATATGCATTGGCATCAGGATATTGAAATTCCGCCGTCAGTTGCAGGGCTTTTACTTTCCGCGATAATTTCTGACACCGTTTTATTTAAATCTCCGACTTGTACCGCTTACGACAAAAAAACCGCCGAAAAACTTGCTGATATTGCAGGAGTTGATTTGAAAGAATACGGGCTTGCAATGCTTAGAGCGGGTGCAGGTATCGGCGGAAAAACTCCGAGCGAAATTGCTAAAAACGACATGAAAGAATTTAAAATCGGCGACTACAGAATTATTGTAAGTCAAATTTCTGTCATGGATCCGAAAGAAATTCTTGATATTGAAGAAAAACTTATCGAAGTCATGAAAGAAAATTGCGAGCGTGAAGGATTCGACATGCATTTACTCATGGCAACTGATATTTTGGAAGAGGCAACTTATTTGCTTTATGCCGGTTCTCCGAAAACTTTAATCGGCGAGGCTTTCAAGAAAGACGCGAGCGGAACTCATGTTTATCTGCCCGGTGTTATGAGCCGCAAAAAACAAATTATCCCGCCGCTTTCTGAAGCCGTCAAAAGAATTAAACCGCAGTAATAAACAGGGGATAGGATTTAGGGGCTAGGAATTAGGGAATTAGGATTAGATACTAAATTTTTTTCTAACCCCTAATCCCTAACAACTAACCCCTAAAAAACGACCGAAGGGAGATTTTAAAATGAGCAGTGATGACAAGTCGGCAGTTTTGCAGGCAATGAGAAAAATGAAAAAAGCCAACCGCAATGTTGACGACATTGAAGAGAGAGGAAATTCAGGAAACAAAAGACGCAGAAATGATGACGACGACGAAAGTATTATTGACAGCATTATTGACGCAGTTTCAAATTTCAAAGGAAGAGATTAATTGACAAATATTTTTCAACCGAATTTTTCATGAAGTTCGGTTAATTTTTTTATCAAAAAAAGGAGGCGATTTTTTTCATGAATCCTCAAAAGTTTTTAAAAATTTTCTGCACGTTTGTTTTTGCAGTTTGTGCATTTTTTATTTCGGGCTGTGACCTTGACGACGAAGACGACGTAAAAGAAAAAGTTACTTTCGCCGATGCTTACGATCCCAATGATACTTGGCTTGTGTACTGGTATATTTGCGGAAGTGACTTGGAGAGTGACGGCGGAGCGGCAAGCGAAGACATTCAAGAAATGCTCAATGCAAATCTTCCCGACAATGTAAAAGTTCTGATTCAGGCGGGCGGTGCAAATCAATGGCATAACGCTGTCGTAAAATCTGGAAAAACAAATTTACTTCTCTACGACAAAGACGGACTTCACGAACTTGAAACACAACCCGACGCAAACATGGGAGCGGCTGAAACTTTGGCGGGATTTTTACAGTACGGCAAAGATAATTTTCAAGCCGACCATAAAGTTTTTATCTTCTGGGATCATGGTGGCGGCAGTGCCTTCGGACTTTGTTTTGACGAAAGAACAGATGATTCTCTCAGCTTAAATGAAGTTCATGATGCGTTCGCGTCAGTTTACAATAATTCTCCCGAAAATCCGCCTTTTGAAGTTATCGGCTTTGATACCTGTTTAATGGCAACTTATGAACTTGCAAACGATTTATACGGCTTTGCAAAATATATGGTTGCGTCTGAAGAAGTTGAACCGGGCAACGGTTGGGAATATACGGGAATGTTGACGGCATTGGCTGAAAATCCTGCGATGGGTGGCGATGGTCTTGGTCAGTCAATCTGCGACACTTATTACCAAGGCTGTGAAGATGCTTGGACGGAAGACAGCGTTACTCTTTCAGTTATCGACTTATCCAAAATTCCGCAACTCCGACAGGCTTATGAAAATTTCGGTGCAGAGGCTTTAAAATTATCTGCTGAAAATCCAAAAAAATTCTTCTCTAATCTCGGCAGACATGCCAAACGTTCCGAAAATTACGGCGGTAATACTCGTGAGAGCGGTTATTACGATATGATTGACCTTGCTGACTTGGCGAAAAAATCCAAAGAACTTCTCCCGCAGACTTCCGAAAATTTAATTAATGCGATTGACGATGCAGTTGTTTACAAAATCAACGGCGAATATCGAGATCAGGGCAGCGGGATTTCAGGTTTTTATCCTTATGACGGCGGCGAACAAATGTTGAGTATGTACTCTCAGATTTATTCCGCTCCGCTCGCTCAAAAATGTTTGTACCACCATTTAATTTATGGCGTTATGCCTCCCGAAGCTGAAAAGGTTTTGCAAAATGCTGCAATACAAGAAGTTCAATCCGTTTCTCAACCCTCAGGAAAGAAACAAATTTTCAATATTGCAGACTTGGAAGACACAAAAATAAAACTTGATAAAAATTATAACGCTTATGTCAAATTAAATTCCGCACAGATGGATATTGTATCAAGCGTCCATTGTATTTTAGCTTACGTTGATGTTGAAAATGATATTATTCTTTATCTCGGCAGTGATTCAAATGTTGATGCAGACTGGGATAAAGGAATTTTCAAAGACAATTTTGACGGAACTTGGATGATGTTGGAAGGTTATCCCGTTTATGTTGAAGTTACTGCTGATGAAGAAGATTATATTTTGTACTCCGTGCCGATAAAATTAAACGGCGTAAGATGTAATTTAGAAATCGCCTATAATTACGACGAAAAAAATTATAAAATTCTCGGTGCAAGAAGAAAATACGACGATAAAAAAATGGCTGACAAAAATTTAATCAAATTGAAATCGGGCGACAAAATTACAACTTTGCATTACGGCATGACAATCAGCGGAAATGATACAGACTTTACCGAAGTTGAAGTCGATACATTTACTGTCGGAAACAAACAGCCCGTCTTTGCTGATGAAAGTGTTGGCAGTGGCGAATATTTGTACTGTTTTGAGTTTGTTGCTCCGAATAATGAAACTGCAACTTCAGAATTTGTAAACTTCACTGTTAAGGACGACGGCTCAATTACAACGACTAAACTTACAGATTAAAATTTTACCTCATTAGGCGATAAATCTCTTGCGTTTATAACAACGAGATGAATCGCCTGATTTTTTGTAAATTAAAAAACCCTCTTCAAATTTAATTGAAAAGGGCTTTTTATTTCTTACAGAGTACTACTGATTCGGAAATTATTCTTTAAAGAATTTTTCTGAACCGCCGTTCATTTTTATGAAGTCCATACCGTCGAGAGCCTTATCTTTTGAAATGGCTTTTGCGGCAGAGTGAGCGGCTGAAATTCTGTCAAGTCCGCCGAAAATTGCTTTTGTTATGGAATAACCGATCTCATCAGTCATTTTGTCAGTTGTAACAAGAATTGCCATTACGCTGACAGTTTGTACTGCCTCATCAAATCCTTGATAAGTTCCTGCCGGAATTGAAGTTTTTGTATAGAAAGGATATTCCTTGACGAGCGATTCAACTTTTTCATTATCAAGAGAAATCAAACGAATTTTTTTCTGAGATGCAACATCTTGGACTGAGGCAGTAGGATAACCTGCAGTCAAGCATGCAACATCAACAGTACCGTCTTTGAGTGCACTTGCACCCTCTGCAAATGAAAGGAACTGTTCGTCAATATCGTCATAAGTTAAACCATAGGCTTTGAGAATCTGGCGTACGTTACCTTCAACGCCGCTGCCTGCTGCTCCGACTGCAACTCTTTTTCCTTTCAAGTCCGCAATGTTTTTAATTCCTGATTCTTCTAAAGTTACAAATTGACAAGTTTCAGGATAGAGCGATGCAATACCACGCAGATTTTCAACTTTGTTTTCAAACATTTCCATGCCGTTTACAGCGTAATAAGCTATATCGTTTTGTACAATAGCCATATCAACTTGCTTATCTTTGAGCATGTTAATATTGGCAACTGATGCACCTGTACTTTGAGCACTGGCGTTTATACCTTGTGCATCTTTGTTCAAAACTTCCGCAATAGCTCCGCCAATAGGATAATAAGTACCCGCCGTGCCTCCTGTAGCGATATTAATGAAAGTATCTTTGCTTTCACCGCCACCGCAACCAATCGCCGTCACAGCCATCGCCAGAGCAAGACCCGCCGTCAATGCTCTTTTAAAAAATTTCGGTAATCCCATTGATAACACCCCTTCTAAAAAAATTCTTGAAAAATTTCTATGTTGAATTATACCATGACTCCCAAATTTATTACAGTAATTTTTTTGCGTGTCACAAGCGTTCAATAAATGACATTCAAAGATTTAAAAATCTGTTTTGTATAAAAATGTTACACTTCGCAAAAAAATAAGGAGTGAGTTAAAAGTACAAGAATATTTTTCTTAAATATTACTCCGACGACCAAAAAAGCAAAAATTAGGCAACAAAGTAGGAATCGCAAATGCTCTGCCTTTATATTTACCGCCATACAGTCCAGACTTGAATCCAATCGAGATGCTTTGGTCAAAATTGAAAACTTTTATTCGTAATTTTATCTCTCACCTAACTTTTTTCGGCTTTTTTTGTCTAATTTTCGCGGAGAATTATACGATTTTACACTACCGTAAAATCGTTGGTCAAAACAAAAATCAATAAAATAAAATCTTCAAAGGACTGATTTTCTATGGTATAATTTTTTTGAAACTTCAACATCGTTTGTACCTCCTGTGTTTTTATTTTGTAGTTTATTACGCCGACGATTAAAATTCCTAAAATCTTTGAAAAATTTTTGCAGATATAAAGAGCGAATATAAACTCACGAAAAAAAATTTAGGATTTATTGTCGCCGGAGTAATAGTACATTTGCTTTGAAGTTTTTTTATTTATTTGCTAGCACAACGTGTTAATTATTTTTTTAAAGGACTTGATAAAAATTTTTAATTTTGACGAAAAACAAAAAAAGTTTTTTCAACGTGCAATAATTTCTGCGTTGATTTATTTTTATTTGATGAATGTTTTTTATGTAGACATGGGACAAGTCATGGGAGCAACTTATATTGTCCCGTCATTCGTTCCGATGATTTTCTTTTTGTTCGTCGGACAAGTTGCACTAAACGAAATAATTTTTTCAAAAAAACTTCTTCCAAATTTATTGACAGGCTTGGCATGGTGCGTGACATTTATTTTGGTTTATACTTGGACTTATCAAAAACCATGGTTCATGTCGTTAATATGTTATGATTTTGTAGTTGGGACGGCAATTTTTTTATTTTTGTCTAGTCTGGAAGTTTTATTCACAAGAATTTTTTCTGCAAGAATAACGGCGGCGATAATTTCAATTTTAAATTTTTTCTGCTTGGTGATTCCGTTTATTCAAGCGGTTTATTATTGCATGTTCTGGCATTGTCTTTCGCCTGCGTCGTTGATGGCTCTTTATCTGACGAACTGGAAGGAAAGTATAAATTTTATTCAGTCGAATATCGGGACGGTTGGAACAATTTTAATTTTCGCGGGAATATTTTTTCTGCTCCGACTTGCTTATAAATTCCATAAAAATTTCTGTGAAAATTTTCAGACGAAAAATTTTTCCACTCTGCAAAAAATTTCCGCCGTGATAACTTTGCTCGGAAGTTTTTGGGCGTTAATTTATTTTGTTCCTCAAACTTCCATTGCGGGACTTTGGAAAAATGTCACCGATTATGTTGCCGAAACTCAAAAATTTTCTCATAACTACGACGAAAGATTTGCAAATTTGAAAATCGACGCTGAAAAAACTTTAGCTGCAAAAGCTCACGGCACTGTAATTTTTGTTATCGGTGAATCTGCCAGCAGAAGTTATATGCATGCTTTTACTCCCGATTTTCCTTTTGAAAATACTGTGTGGCTTGACAGTAAACTTTCAGACGAAGAAAAAATTTCACGCGGAAAAAATTTTGATTTGCTTGTGAAAGTTCATGAAGATTTTCAGCAGAATGAAAAAAATTCTCCCAATCTTGCACCGACTGACGGAGAATTTTTAATTTTTCAAAATGCTTATGCCTCGTGGTCGCAGACTGTTCCGGTTTTACAGCGTGCTTTGACGGAGCAGAGCCAGTACAATCAAAAAGAATTTTATGATTCTCTTTCGATTATTGACGCGGCAAAAAAGGCGGGATATAAAACTTATTGGTTCAGCAATCAGGGACGTTACGGAGAATATGACAGTGCCATAACTTTGGTTGCGAAAACTGCGGACGTTTCGGAATGGACTGACGATGCTTATGATTTTTCAGACATTGAAGACGAACGTCTTTTAAAATTTTTTGAAAAAGTTAATCCCGCAGAAAATAATTTTATAGTTTTTCATTTGATGGGAAGTCACATTTACTATAACAATCGTTATCCGCGAAGTTTCAAAAAATGGGTGACTGCCGACGGAACTGGAATGATGACATCTGCGGCGGCTTATGCAAATACAATTTTATATACTGATTTTGTTTTGTCGAAAATTTTTGACTACGCGAAGGAAAATTTAAATCTGCAGTCGATGATTTATTTTTCAGATCACGGCGAAGATTTGCAAATTTCTCATAATCCTGACGTTTTTAGTTTTGATATGGTTCGTATTCCGTTTTTTATTTACTTGTCGCCCGAATATGAAAAAATTTTTCCCGAACAAAAAAATATTCTCAAAGCTCACCGCCGAGAATATTTTACAAATGATATGATTTATGATACGGTCTGCGGAATTTTAAATGCGAAGTCCGAAAATTATGACGCGGGACAAGATTTTTCTTCCGCCGAATACAAATTCAACCGAGAAAATTTAACTACAATGTTGGGGCAAAGAAAAATTTCTGATGACATTGAAAATTAAAAATTTTAATCGTCATTGCTGTCCATAAATCTGGACATATTTTTTTGCGTGATGAAAAATGCGATCATCAGCGGAATACATGCACCAATCCATGCCATCGGATTTGCAAGGCATGCTCCGAAATATCCCCAATAATCTACCAAGAATATCGCGGCGGCAATTCTCATGATAAGTTCCATAGCTCCCGCGACTGTCGGCACAAAACTTTTTCCGAGTCCCTGCAAAGTAAATCTGAAGATAAACAGCAAAGACAAAATCCAATAACAAACGCCGTTAGTTATCAAAAATAATCTGCCGTATTCAACAATTTGTTCCTGACCTTCTCCGACAAAGAGTTTGATAATATCAGCACCGAAGAAAATATTAAAAATCGCAACCGCAAAACTAAATGAACAACTCATCCAGACAGTTTTTTTCACACCGTCATGTATTCTTTCAAATTTTTTTGCTCCAAAATTCTGTGCGGTATAAGCGGCAATCGCAACTCCGAAACTCATCATGGGCATAACGGCAATTCCGTCAACTCTGTGAGCCGCCGCAAATGATGCAACTGCAACAGGTCCCAGCCCGTTTAAAGCCATCTGCAAAACCACTGCACCTATCGCAATTATCGACGACTGAAAAGCCATAGGCAGACCGATTTTTAAATGTTCCCAGATAACTTCTTTTTCAATTTTCCAGTCTTCTTTTTTGAAATGCAGGAGCGGCACTTTTAATTTTATGTAGAAGAAACAAATTATATTTCCGATTATCAAAGATAAAATTGTTGCTCCTGCCGCACCCGGTATTCCCAGTTCAAGCACGATTATTGCAACAGGTTCAAGCAAAATATTTATCGTCAAAGTTGTTGCTTGAATAACTGTCGGCATTTTGCTGTCGCCGAGTGCACGAATCAAATTTGACTGCATTTGAATCATCATGAAACCGATAATTCCGCCGTAAATTATCACTATAAAACTGTATGCACCTTCAATAATTTCAGGAGGAGTTTGCATGATTTCCAAAAGTTCCCTGCAGTATGCAACGCCGACAACGGATAAAATTATCGCCGAGATTAACGAAAGCACCAGACAAACTACCACGCTGTATCTTAATCCGTCATAATCTTTTGCTCCGAATCTTTGCCCAGTATAAATCGAAAAACCGCTCGTCATTCCCATGACAAATCCCAGCATTAAAAACATCAGACTGCCTGTACAACCGACTGCCGCCAATGCCTCAACGCCCAAAAATCTTCCGACTATCAAAGTATCAACAAAACCGAAAAGCTGTTGAAAAACATTTCCCGCCAACAAAGGCAGTGTAAAATAAAAAATTAGTTTTGCCGGCGAACCTTCAGTTAAATCTTTTACCGCACCCAAATTTTTTTCTTCCGCCATAATTTTCTCCTCTAAAAATTTTCACCTTGACGCAAAAATTTTTGCTTTATTCAAATTCAATCGTCGCAGGCGGTTTACTCGTGCAGTCGTATAAAACTCTGTTCACGCCTTTAACTTCGTTGACAATTCTGTTTGCAACTGTGTTTAAAACATTCCAATCAATTTGAGCAGCGTCCGCCGTCATGAAATCATTCGTCAAAACTGCACGGAGAACAATCGCATAATCATAAGTGCGACCGTCGCCCATAACTCCGACGGAACGCATATTTGACAGTGCGGCAAAATATTGACCAAGTTCGGGAGCAATTCCCGCCTTGAAAATTTCTTCGCGGTAAATTGCGTCAGCGTCTTGGACAATTTTTATTTTTTCTGCGGTAACCTCTCCAATAATTCTGATACCGAGACCGGGACCGGGAAAAGGTTGACGACTTACTAAATTTTCAGGGAGATTTAATTCGCGTCCCGCCTGTCTGACTTCATCTTTAAACAAAAGTCTGAGTGGTTCAATAATTTCCTTGAAGTCCACAAAGTCAGGAAGTCCGCCAACATTATGATGAGATTTTATAACGGCGGATTTTCCAAGCCCGCTTTCGATAACGTCAGGATAAATTGTTCCTTGTACCAAAAAATCTACTGCACCGATTTTTTTCGCAACGTCCTCAAAAACTCTGATGAATTCTTCGCCGATAATTTTTCTTTTGCGTTCTGGGTCAGTCACTCCCGCAAGTTTCTGCAAAAATCTTTCTCCCGCGTCAATTTTCATGAAATTCAAATCGTAATTCTTGAAAACTTCTTCGACTTCAACCGCTTCATTTTTCCGCAAAAGTCCATGATCTACAAAAACACAAGTTAAATTTTTTCCGACAGCTTTACTCAACAAAACTGCCGCAACTGATGAATCAACTCCGCCGCTCAATGCACAAAGAACTTTTCCGCCACCAATTTTATTTTTCAGTTCGGAAATTTTTTCTTCAACAAATGAATCCATTTTCCAATCTCTCGAACAGCCACAAATATCAACGAAGTTGGAAAAAATTTTTTTGCCTTCGACAGTGTGCAAAACTTCGGGGTGGAATTGGACGGCAAATAATTTTTTCTCCGAATTTTCCGCCGCTGCAATAGGACAACTTTCACTTTTTGCAGTCACAGAAAAATTTTCGGGCAATGAAAAAATTCTGTCACCATGACTCATCCAAACAATAGAATTTTTTTCGACGTTTGAAAAAAGTTTTGAGTCAGAAATAATTTCAACTTCAGTTTTTCCGTACTCTTTGACTTCAGCAGGTTTAACTTCTCCGTTTAAAACATGAGTCATTGCCTGTGCACCGTAACAAATTCCAAGTACGGGAATATTTAATTCAAAAAGTTCTTTCGGTGGAAGAGCAGAATTTTTTTCGTAAACACTTTGAGGGCCGCCCGTCAAAATAATTCCTTCAGGTTTCAAATCTTTTACGGCAGAAAAATTTATCGCCGTACCCAGTCCGCTTTTAATATTTTTATCGACAGAATTTTTTTCATCTGTCAGCGTGTGGACTTCACAGTAAACATTATTTTCACGGACACGACGAGCGATAAGCTGATTATACTGCCCGCCGAAATCTAAAACTAAAATCATTTAAAACACCTCGCCAAAAAATTTCCTGCATTATACCATAAAAATATTTAATTGACGCTTAAAAGAATAGAAATTATAATTTACCGCAAAAATTACGGATATTTTTTTATTTTGTTTGAAAGGAAAAAAATTATGGCTTTAAAAAACTTAGCTGATAAACTTTATTCGACGTTTATGAAAAACTTTCCGAATGAATCTTCGGAAGTTTGCAAAATATTTTTATCTGCCTCCGACATGAAAACTCGTGCGGTTGTCAGAAATGCATCTGCAACTTCTCCAAAAGAGGCTTGGGAAATTGCACTTGAAGAATTGAAAAAAATTCTTAAGTCCGAAAAAATTGATCCCGTTATTCTTCGTGCAGACTGGGTTATTTCTTCCGAAAAAATTACTTGGGAAAATTTTATTAAATTGGTTGAAGATACCCGCAGAAATTATTTTCGCAAAGGTCTTGCACTTGACAGCGATTACAAAATTGCTTTCACGGAAATGGAAATGAACGGAAATGCCATGCTTTATCAAGGTGGAAAAGAAGGCAGTGCATATGGTGTTTTCCGCCAAAATCGCAGTGATACCTACTGTCAAAAACGTTTCGGCATGGATTTTCCGACACCCTCACCGACTGACACAGTTGAAATTTTTGAAACTCAAGGTGTCTTTATTCAAGAAAATGAAGAACCAAAATTTATTACGGGAAAAGATATTTATGCAGGTCGCCGCGATACTTCTACTATTGATTCCGAACTTTTTATGACTCTGGCGAAAAACGGTGCAAAATATTTGGCGGGACAAGTTCAAAAATCCGGAAAATTTATTTACGGCTATCATACTTGTTTTCATAATCAGATAAAAACTTATAACACTCTGCGTCATATGAGTTCAACTTTTGCCATGCTTGATGTTTACGGAGCATACAAAAAAATGCCTCCTATCAAACTCGGCAAAGCAATTATAAACGCTGTAGAATATGCTGTTAAAAAATTTATTTCTTACAGAACTTTGGATGACGGAACAAGAGCGGCTTATCTTGCCGATCCTTTCAGCGAAGAAATAAAACTCGGCGGCAACGGCGTTTCACTTCTCGCACTCGTGAAATATACCGAACTCATGCACACGAAAAAATATCTGCCTCTTATGAAAGAACTTGCCAACGGAATTTTATCAATGCAAAATCCTGACGGTTCATTTGTTCACGTTTTAAACACTTCAGATTTTTCAGTTAAAGAGCCTTTTAGAATTGTTTATTATGACGGCGAAGCAGTTTTTGGAATGTTGCGTTTGTACTCCATAACTAAAGATGAAAAATTACTTCAAGCATCTGTTTTGGCGTTTGAACGTTTTATCAAAACGAATCATTGGAGAAATCATGATCATTGGCTTTCTTATGCCGTCAATGAACTTACAAGTTATAAACCTGAAGCAAAATATTTTGAATTCGGAATAAATAACTTTTTGGGTTTTCTGTCGTTTATTTATCACAGAGATACTCAATTTCCAACTTTAATGGAATTGATGATGGCGGCAGATACCATGCTCGAACGCTTGAAAACCATGCCGGAAATGTCAGAACTTTTGCAAAGAGTCAACTTTAATGATTTTTATGCGGCATTGGAGAAACGTGCAGAAAATTTATTAAACGGATATTTCTGGCCCGAACTTGCCATGTATTTTGCAAAACCCGAAGTTATTGCAGGAAGTTTTTTCATTCGTCACCATGCTTTCAGAGTTCGCATTGATGATGTTGAACATTATCTTTCCGGTTTTGTTGCTTATTGCCGTTATCTTGAACGCAGAAAAAATCTTCCAGCACCCGTTCCCACTCAAAAACTTCTTGGCGGAAAAGCGGAAGGTACAGGAATTTTTAATATTCAATCGACTGAAGTTACACTGGAATCGACTGAAAAAGTTATAACGGAATCCAATGAAGAAAAAAAATTTTCTCCATTAGAAGTGAATTCGTCGAACCTTGATACAGAAACTGCCGAAAAAATAAATTTTCAAATTGATAACCCTGATGAAGTTGACATAGAAGACTTTAAAAAAAAATTAAAATCGAATAATGCTGAAATTTTTTTCATGCTGGACAACATTGAAAAAAATGCCCCTGGTCTTGAATTGTCAGCTTTCCGCCGTGCAAAATTTTTTAAAAAATATTTCGACGTTAATGTCTGCTTTATGATAAATGCTTTCCAGAATAACATTCAGGAGCAAATAAACCATTATCAACTTGACAGTAATTTTTTGAATATGTACGATTATTTTCAAGAGATTGACAGAAAAAATTTTGTATCTTCAAATCAAACAGTGTTGATAAATCCCGACAAAAACATTTATCGTGATACTTACGATCCTTTAGGTTTTTTAAGCAGACGAAAAAAATTTGATTCTACTATTAAGCAGCCGTCTGAGATAATTTATTATCGCCCAGACGGCACGGAGGCTTTATTTGAATCATATGAATTTGTTAATAATGAAAATGTTTTAAAATCCGCCGAACTTATAGGAAGGGATAAAACTGTTATAAAAAAATTTTCTTCGCGAAAAGAATTGATTTCGTATTGGGTTTTGTCCGTACTCAACGATAAAGAAAAAAAATATATTTTAATCGGTGACAGAGGGGCATCGTACATACAAACTTATATTAACATTAAAACAAATGCTTCGAAAAATTTTTATGTTTTTCATGTGATTCATAACACACATTTTATCGGCTCAAATCCTTCTAAAAGTCGCATACGAATTAGAAACTGTTATCTGTACGATGACAGACTGCAGGCAAATGGAATTATTGTTTTCACTCAACATCAGAAAGAAGATATTTTACGGCGTTTTCAGTTAAATAATGTTTTTGTTGTTCCACATTCGTTGAAAGATTTTTCTCCGTCCGCAGTGGAAGTCGATCCGTTCAAAATTATTTTTGTCGGCAGACTTGTTGAACAAAAAGATCCTGTAAAAACTTTGGAAGCCTTTAAAATTGTTTCTCAGGCTGTGCCGCAGGCTCATTTGCATTTTTACGGCGAAGGTGGCAGAAGACGAGAGCTTAAGGAAAAAATAGAACTCTATGGTTTGCAGGATAAAGTTTTTTTTGAAGGCTTTGTTACAAATATTGCAGATGTGTATTGTTCTGCTGCTTTGTCTTTATGCACAAGTAAATTTGAAGGTTTTTCTATGTCAAATCAAGAGAGTTTACAGCTGGGGTGTCCTGTTGTTTCATTTGATTGCAATTATGGTCCTTCGGATATGATTATAGACGGTGTAAACGGTTTTCTTGTAAAGCCCGGCGATGTGGAAACGATGGCACAAAAAATTATTCTTATACTTCAAAATCCCGAACTGCGTCAAACACTTTCTAAAAATGCACCCGATACTGTGCAAAAATATGCTCCGCCTGTGGTTGCAAAAAAATGGGCTAATTTGTTCTCAGATTTATTGACCGATGAACTGCCTGTGAATTCTGAAGAAACCATTCCGAAAAATTTTGAAACTGAAAAGACTTTTGATGAGACCAATTCCACCATGAAAGGTTTGACTGAAACCATGCTTAAAGCTCTTCAGATGCTCGGCATTGACACTTCATCTCCGATTTTTTCAGATAAAACATTGAAAGCACCTTCAGATTATTTGGGAGAGGATTTTGTTTTAAACTCGGATTCAAGAAATATTTTGTGTCGTGCTTGTAGAATATCGGATAGAGATTTAAATGCCGATTACAACATTTTCAGAAGTCAATACTTGGCTCAAAAACCTCTCAAAAAGACTGAAACAGATATAACAGTTTACTTCTGTGACTACATGCTTTTTTCTCGTCCAAATGACTGCGATATACACGATTATTTTGACTTTGAATTTTATAATAAGTCTTTGGAAGTACAACAAACCTTTATTTGCGGAAACAATCGCCGTAAGCATAATCGCGTTGGAAATGATCGGCAGTATGTCAGAGTGTTGGCACATAAATTCCGCACGAATAAATTATTTTCTGATTTTATTCACAGAGATTGGATTATCACAACAGAATGTACTTTTGAGGAATTTAAGAATTTTGTTACCAAACACCCAAAATTTTTCTCAAAAACCAATTTTGGCGGCGGCGGAAAAGGCGTTGAAGTTGTTCAAATTGATTCGGATTCAGATTTGGAAAATATTTTTTCAAGATTAAAAAGTGAAGAACGACTGTTGGAAGAACCGATTTTGCAGAACGAAATCATGAAAAGTTTTTGTCCTGACACATTAAACACCGTAAGAATAAACACTTTTTTAGATATACACAATGTTGTTCACATTTTGACAGCCAGTGGCAGATTTGGACGACTTGGAAATATCGTAGATAATTTTCATGGTGGCGGATTTTCTGTTACAATAGACGTAAAAACGGGAATAATCATTTCAGACGGATTGAACAGAGTTCATGAGCGTTTGAAAAAACATCCCGATACAGGAAAAATCTTCAGAGGTTTTCAATATCCTTTTTGGGAAAAAGTATGTAAGACCGTTATTCAAATGGCAAAAAAAATCCCTCAAATGCGTCATGTAGGATGGGATATTGCCATAAATGCACAAGGAGATATTGATCTTGTAGAGGCTAACGATGCACCTGCCACCGATGTTCAGCAAGCTCCTGATTCAATCGGCAGATTTTATCTTTATAAGCCTCTTGTTGAAGAATTAGAAAATTATAATTCGGCGATGATGAAATTTTTAGGCTATCGAGTCAATAATCTTAATAATTTCAATAAAGCATATGAAACAGATTCCGGTCGCAGTCCTGAAAGATTACAGTTGGCGATAGCAAAATTATCTGCGAATTGTTTAAGTTTGCTTGATTTGGGTTGTCGAGAAAATAAATTAGTCAAGACACTTTGCCCTGATAATGTCAAATATTATCCTGTCGATTATAAAAATTTTGACGACGAAGTTATTGTTTGCGATTTTAATAAAGGTGAATTCCCGAATATTAAGGTTGATGCCTGCCTTTGTGCGTATACTGCAGAATATGTTACATGTCTTCCGGAATTTTTGAAAAAAATGTGTACATCTACTCTAAAACAAATTTTGATGTTGTGTCGTCCTGTAGACAAAGAAAGAAGATTTCGTTACAGATGGAATCACCCATTTCAAACTGATTTTACGGAACAGTTTTTGATTGAAACGCTTGAAAAAAATAATTTCAAATTAAATTCGGCTGTTTCGTGTCAAGGTAATTCTTCAGTTATTTTATATGACTTCAGAAGGATCATGTAAATTTTACTGATCGGAGAAAATTTAAATGCAAAAAAAATGGATAATAAAAACTGACGACCCTGTAAAAGTTTCAAGACTTTCAAAAGCGTTGGGAATAACTGAACTCACCGCAAAAATTTTAATTCATCGCGGAATCACCAGAGTTGAGGACGCAGAAAATTTTTTAAATCCCGAAAATGCTCCTTTCAATAATCCTTTTGACATGCTCGGAATGAATACGGCGGTTGAAAGAATTATTTCAGCGATTAACGACGGAGAAAAAATTTGCGTTTACGGAGATTATGACGTTGACGGAGTTTCTGCATCGGCTATTATGATTCGTGCTTTAAAAAGATTCGGTGCAGATGTTGAAAGTTATATCCCGAAACGTTCAGAAGGTTACGGCTTAAATATTCCCGCACTTCAAAAAATTTCTGAAAGCGGCACAAAACTTTTAATTTCTGTGGATTGCGGAATTTCAAACGAAAAAGAAATTTCTGCTGTCTGCGAAAATCTTGATGTAATTGTTACGGATCATCATCTTGAAGCGTTGGAAAAAGTTGTGAGTGCAGTTGTCGTTATAGATCCTCATCAAATCGGCTGTAATTATTCGGAAAAAAATTTATGCGGTGCTGGTGTCGCTTTTAAAATTTGTCAGGCTCTTGCTCAAAAAATTGACGGAACAGATTTTTCAGACTACACGACTGATATTGAACTTGCTGCCCTTGCTACTGTTGCCGATTTGGTTCCGCTGACCGGGGAAAACAGAAAAATTGTTCGCATGGGTTTAAATGCCATGCCTTTGACGGAATGTATCGGACTTCGCGAACTTATAAAAGTTTCAGATCTTGAAAATAAAAAAATTTCTGCGGGACATATCGCTTTTAAAATTGCTCCTCGTTTAAATGCTGTCGGTCGTCTTGAATCTGCGTCGGAAGGATTAAAACTTTTATTGACTGAAAATTTTGAAGAGGCTAAAGAACTCGCAAAAAAACTCGACAAAACCAACCAAGAAAGAAAAAATATTGAAACTGAAATGTTGCAAAAAGCTGAAGAAAAAGTTTTAAAAATTCGTGAAGATTGTGCAGGAATTTTATCTTCGTTCATAATTGCGGGAGAAAATTGGAATGCGGGAGTAATCGGGTTGACTGCGTCGAAACTTGTTGAAAAATATAATCTGCCGACAATAATTTTATCTGTTGAAGGAGAATTTGCTCGCGGTTCCTGCAGAAGTATTCCCGCACTTCACATGAAAAATGCACTTGATTCAATGGCAGAAATTTTTGAGCAGTACGGCGGACACTCTCAAGCGGCTGGACTTTCAATAAAAACTGAAAAAATTCCTGAACTTCAAAAACGTTTTGATGAATATGTCAGAAAAAATTTGAGCGACGAAGATTTTCTTCCGATTTTAAATGTTGACGCTCTTTTGCACCCTGCTGAATTGACTGTCGCCGATGCTGAAGAATTTGAAAAATTTAAACCGTGCGGCATGGGAAATCCTCGCCCGATTCTTGCTTGTCAAAAAATTCGCGGAAATTCTGCAAAGACTGTCGGAAAAAACAGAAATCATTTAAATTTTGTAATTTCTTCAGAAAATGACAGCTCAAAAAATATTCGTGCGGTTGCTTGGGATAAAGCAAATTTTGCGGCGATGATTGAAAATGAATTTTTTGATATTTCTTATGAACCTGAAATTGATGAATGGCAAAATATTGTCAGAGTGCAATGCGTTGTAAATTATCTTGAACCGACTAAAGAAAATTTTCCGACTCGCGAAAATTTGGCGGAGATTTATAAATTTTTAAAATTCCTCGCCACGAAAAATAATTATTTTGAAATTTGCGATATTGCGAAAAAATTTAATTCCGCAACGGGAAAAAATTTTTCAACTTATACGATTTTAAATGCGGTAGATATTTTTCGTGAACTCGGTTTGATTCATGTGAACGAAAATGAAAATACTTTCGACATTCCCAAATGCAACAAAAAAATAAATCTGGAAAATTCAAGGACTTTTAGACTCGGAAATAATTTTTAAAATTTGAGCTTTTCACGAAAAAATATTTGCAAACAAAAAATCCCAACGACTTTTGCCGAAGGGATTTTTTTGTGTTTAAATTATTTTTTTTATTTGAATTTAAAATTTTCAAGAAATTCGAGAACTTTTACTCATTTTTAGAAATTTTTTACCAATCCCAATCAGATTTATTTAAATGTTTTCCCATAACTTTTTCAGCGTGAGCCCACACGGGCGTTTCACAAATTTGTCAAAGTGATTGACTTTTGAAAAATTGACTTTAAATGTTTCATTTTTTAAGAAAATATTTCGCATTTTTTGATAGATAACATTCCAAAGTTGCAAAATCTGAAAAACAAATTTAAAAAA
>JAFZMV010000050.1 GCA_017553205.1 Selenomonadaceae bacterium
AAATAATTTGCCGAAGGAGTTTTAAAAATATATGCTCTGTAAAGTGAATTATTTATCAAAAAAAACGGTTCCGCCAAAAAATTTTTAAAATTTTTAAATTCTTCATCGCTCCACTCTTCGACTTTAACAGGAAAAAATTTTCCGTCAAAACGTTGGCAAAGTTCATTGTTTTCAGGGTGAAAAACAAGCCTGCAATTAAAAATATCATGATTTTCAAAAACTTTGTTAAAAGCGTCAATCAATCTGTCAATGTCAATTTGCGGATGAATTTTCATTAAAATACTTTCATTCATCATCGTTGATTTCGCTTTATGAAAATTTCTGTCGATAATCCATCTTTGAAACGGTCGCAAAGGATAAAAACCTTTTTCAATATCTTTTTCTGAAAAATTTTTCATCATAATACCTCCAAAATTTTTTCGTTTATTATACCACAAAAGAAATTTTATAAAATCCGGTTTGAGAAAATTTGAAAATCCCACTCGGCAACAATTTTATCGTGATGAACTTTCAGATGGTTCAAAATCAAAAAAATTTTTTTTATCGTAACTGTCAGTCAGGCGAGAAAGAAAATCGATAAGCAGTTGTTGTGTCATAGTTTCGAGATAGCACGTAAAATTAAATTATTGTCACAAAATTTTTAGTTGAAATAAATTTGACTATGTGTAAAATTAAAGAAACTTTTTCAATACTTAAAACAGCTATTACTCCGACGATTAAAATTACCAAAAACTGTGAGAAATTTTTAGCAGACGTGAAATGCGAATAGAATCTCACGAAAAAAATTTAGTATTTATTGTCGCCGGAGTAATATAGGCATCAGGAATAAGGAGTTGAAAATTTCTTTTAATAATTCCTATTTTTTGTTTCATAAATTCTGAAGCTGTGAAAACAGCTTCCAAGACGCGACCTTCAGTGCTGTAGTAATTGAACCATGAATTCCTCCGCCTTTAGGTGTGGGAAGTGTCAAAAAAACGAATTAAAACTAAAAAATTTTGCGGCGGTGAAATTGTGAAAAAAATTTTTTGTTTACTGATGATTTTATTTTCGATCTGTAATAATGTTTCTGCAGAAACAAAACTTCGTGTCGGTTATATTCCAAGTTTCGGATTTTTGGAAGAAGACAGAGCGGGACATATTCGCGGGTATGGTTATGAATACATGGAATTTCTGGCACGTTACGGCGGCTGGAAATTTGAATACGTCCCGGGAGCTACTTGGAATGAACTTGGCGAAAAATTACAGGCGGGAACTATTGATATTCTTCCTGCAATGCCCGGCGATTATCGCTCTTTAAAAAATGTCATTCGCACCGAACATGTTGTCGGACGTTACGTCATGGAACTTGTCACGCATAACGGGGAAATAAATTCTCATATGCGTATCGGTACAATTTCGACAAATCCTCCTATGCCTTCCCTTCCTGTCGTTGCAAAAAATGAGGGCTTTACTTATGAACTTGTAATTTTTAATTCTTTCTACGACATGGAAGAATCTTTTGAACGTCGCGAACTTGACGGATATATCGGACCGATGCTCGAACCGAACAAAGAAAAAAATGTTGCGGCGATTTTTGACAGGCAGAGTTATAGAATTTTGGTAAGACCTGACAGAAAAGATTTGCTTGCCGCATTAAATATTGCAATGGACGAAATGTTAATGGATCAGCCGAATATCAGAAACAGACTGAACGACAAATATTTGCGTACGGGAGGTTCTCCGCTGATTTTAACTCGTCAAGAAAGAGATTATCTCGCACAGAAAAAGAAATTGCGGACGGCTATTTTAATGTTTGAAAAACCTTACGCATATAAAATCAACGGGGAACTTCATGGAATTATCCCGAATCTTATTAAAAAAATTGCCGACGATTTGAAAATTGAAATTGAAATTGTTGAAACAAATTCTTCTGTAGAAAATGAAAATTTAATCAAGCAGGGTAAAATTGATTTTGCGGCAGATGTAATTTGTGATTTCAGCTGGGCGGAAAAACTCGGAATGGCTCCGACCCAATCATATTTAAATTTGGATTATGTTTCAGTCACAAGACGCGGAAGCGAATTAAATAGTTCTCCTGTAGTTGCCTGTGCTCCCGACCTTTTATACACGAGAAATTTTGTATTTCCGCTTTATCCGGAAGAAAAAAGATTATACTTTGAAAATCTTGAAGAATGTTTCAAAGCGGTTTCGGAAGGAAGGGCAGATATTTTATATGCTCCGCGTTCAGAAGTTTCCTATATAATTGAAGATACAGGTTCGTATAATTTGGCGGCGACTTCGGAAAGTTTATTTACCGACTCATTAAGTTTGGGCGTTTCACTTTCCGCAGACCCGAAACTTTGGAGAATTTTAAATAAAGCCGTCAATCATCTGGACGAAAGACAAATTTACACAAGTTTTTATGAGTCGATAGACTCTTCAAATAATTTAAGTCTTCAATGGCAACTTTATCATCACCCTTTGAGAGTGGTGGGCTTTATGCTGATTTTGGCAGGGTTATTAGGTTCTGGAATTTTTTACAGAATGTACAGGCGAAAAAAACATTTGAAATTTATTCAGCACATTGCCTATACTGACAGACGCTATCAAATTCCAAATTTAAGTCTGCTTGAAGAAGAACTTCCAAAAATTTTTGCGAAATACAAAGAAGAAGAAGAAAATTTATATGTAATGACTTTCAATATTGACAGAGAAGTAAACAAAAAAATTTTTCAAGATAAAGAATTGCAAGGCAGACAAATAAAAAATATGGCTGAAAATTTGGACGGCATGAACGAAATAATTTTGACGGCAATTAACAGCGAAAATGACGGGCTTGTAAGTTTATGCAGAGGAAAAAATATTTCCGATGCGGCAAGACTTGCCCGCGAAGTTGTTCGCAAAATAAGTTTCATGGAAACTCAAGGCTCAAGAGTTTGGATTTATATCAAAGTCGGAATTTGTACAGTTGAGGAAGAAAATATTTTAGACTGCGTTGAGTCTGCTCAAACTGCCTGCAGAAATTCAACAAAAGATGTTGCGATTTTTGATTCTCAAATGGCTGAAGAAATAAATTTTGAGAAAAAAATTATTTCTCGTATGGAGGACGCACTTAAAAACGGAGAGTTCCAAGCGTGGTATCAGACGGAGTACGATATAGAAACTCACAAGCAAACGGGAATGGAAGCATTTGTACGCTGGCAGAGTTCTGATTTGGGATTTTTGATGCCTGAAAAATTTCTTCGCATTTTTGAGCGAAACGGTTTTATAACGAAAATGGATTATTTTATGGTGGAAGAAGTTTTCAAACTGCAGAAAAAAAATCTCGACGAAGGCAAAAAAATTTTACCGATTGCCGTCAATCAGTCGGGACTTCATATGGCGGAAGAAAATTATTTGGATAAGATGAAAAAACTTGTCAAAAAATATAATTTGCCGAACGGTTCAATAAAATTGGAGTTCAGCGAAAAATTTTTTGAAGGCGTTATAAAAGCTGAACAGGAAACAAGAATCGCAAATATTTTTCAATCTCTGCACAATTTTGGATTTAAAATTTCTATTGATAATTTTGGTGCTGGTCGCTCGTCTTACAAACTTTTAAATCATTTGAACATTGACGAATTGAAAATCGATCGCTCTTTGCTTTATTCCGCAACTAATTCCGAACGCATGCAAAACATTCTTGAAAATGTTATTTCACTCGGAAAAAATTTGGATATGGTTGTTATCTGTGAAGGAATTGAAACGAAGGAACAGGAAAATTTACTTTTAAAACTCGGCTGTAAATTCGGGCAGGGTTTCAGGAATTCCGAACTTCTCTCTGCAGAAGAATTTTAGAAACTATTTTCAAAAGGCGTTGCGGTTGTTTGTCGAAGAAAAATTTTGGTTTCATTATTTACCGAAATTGCTATAAGCTAAAGAAAACGTGCTGCAAAAAATGACTTTGGACGAAATAAATGCAAGATTGACACTCCCCACTCCTAAAGGCGGAGGATTCTTAAGAAGTTTGAACTCTGTAGAGGTCAGTCCTTATTCGCTGACGTGCGACCTTATTCTTAATGGCTGTGCCAAGCAACCTCTACACTGTTGCCTTTCGGCTTCAGCTTACTTTTCTTCTTATTTGCAAAGTACTTCTTTAGCACCCGTGACTGTCGACATATTGTCCGCCCTAAGGTCTGGGTGAGTACA
>JAFZMV010000051.1 GCA_017553205.1 Selenomonadaceae bacterium
AAAAATCTTAACAATGAGCATTTAGAAAATTTTAAAATTATTTTTCCGCCAAATTTTTTATTGAATAAGTACGAAAACACTGTAGAAAAATATTTTGAATTGATTTCAAAAAATAATCAAGAAAATAATTTACCGGAAAGTTTGAGAGATTTTTTTATTGCCGCTCTTGATGAATAGTCAAGTCGGCTTTAAAAGGAAAACAAAAAATCATGTCGAATCAGCAAGGGCTAAATAGAAATTTATAGAAAGGGTCGGTGAAGCTATGGGAGCTGATGATGCTGCTCTTAAAAAAGCGGTGGAGAATCTCCGACTTAGAAAGGCAAAAAATAATGAAACGGAATCTGCGGCAATAAGAAAAGCCGTCGTGAAAATAAAAGTTTTCGGAGTCGGTGGCGGCGGAAATAATGTCGTAAAACGTCTGGAAGAAGGCGGGCTTTCTGACATAGAACTTGTTGCGGTAAATACAGATGCTTCCGCTTTAAGCAGTTTAAGCACGACAAATATAAGGTGTATACAAATTGGTGCGGATTTAACTCACGGAAAAGGCACGGGCGGAAATCCTGAACTTGGCGAACAAGCCGCAAAAATGGACGCTGAAAAAATCAGAAACATGATGAAAGGTGCGGACATGATTTTTATTACAGCGGCAATGGGCGGAGGAGTCGGAACAGGTGCGGCTCCCGTTGTTGCAAAAATCGCCAAAGAATTAAATTTATTAACTGTCGGGGTCGTAACCGTTCCATTTAAATTTGAGGGAATTCGCAAACAAAAAAAAGCCAACGAAGGAATTATAAAAATGCAGTCTTATATGGACGCTTTAATTTCCGTGAAAAATGACAATCTCATGAAACTTCCCGAAAATAAATCTTTGTCAATCGTCGATGCGTTTCATGCGGCTGATTCTGTTTTGCGTCAGGCTATAAAATGCGTCGCCGAACTTATCTTGACGATTGGTTTTGTAAATGTTGACTTTGCGGACGTTACTACAATTTTTCAGCAAAGTGAATCTTCGGACGCTTTACTCGGAATCGGCAGAAGTAATATCAGTGCGGTTAAAGCAGTTCAGCAGGCTGTGGAAAGTCCTCTTATTGACAGAAATCTGCAGGGAGCTCGCGGCATGATTTTAAATATAACGGGCGATGAAAGTTTGAGTCTTTACGAAGTTAATGAGGCGGCAAGTTTTATTTACAGTCAAACCGATGCAGACGTTAATATTATTTTCGGTGCGGTTGTTGATAACAGCATGAACGGAGTTGTTCAAGCTACAATTATCGCTACCGATTTTGTTGACAGCTTGGCTTTAAAATCTCCTACCGTCACTGTTCCAAAATCAACTGTCACGGTTTCAAAAGGTTTTAATCTTGAAGTCCCAACACCTGCCGAAAAAAAAGAAGAAAAGGGAAATATAATTTCCTCTTTCGATTTTTTCAACCGCAGAAGGGACAATTAAAAAATGTTTGATGAAAGATTTCAACGGCTGAAAATTTTAATCGGCGAAGAAAATTTTTCAAAATTACAAAATTCAATTGTTGCAGTTTTCGGAGTCGGCGGAGTCGGTTCATTTGTTGTTGAGGCTTTGGCAAGATCGGGAATAGGTCATTTGGTTTTAATCGACAAAGACAATATCGACGTGACAAACATTAACAGACAAATTCACGCTTTAACTTCGACAATCGGAAAATCGAAAGTTGAAGTTATGCGGGAGAGAATTTTTGAAATAAATCCTGCGGCAAAAGTCGACGTTTTGCAGAAATTTTATCTGCCTGATGAAAATGCCGAAATTTTTTTTGCGTGGAATTATGATTATGTTGTTGATGCTATAGACACAATCACCGCGAAAATAAGTTTGGCTGTGGAATGTTCGCGGAGAAAAATAAATTTAATCAGCTGTATGGGGGCGGGCAACAAATTAGATCCTGCACGTTTTAAAGTTTCTGATATTTTTCAAACTTCGGTTGATCCCGTTGCAAAAGTTATGCGGAAAAAATTAAAAGAACTCGGCATAAAAAATTTAAAAGTCGTTTGGTCTGATGAATTTCCGAAAAATTTTGAGGAAAAGAATATTATAGGCTCTTCGGCTTTTGTACCGTCAACAGCGGGATTGATTTTGGCGGCTGAAGTTGTGAAAGATTTAACAAAAGTTGTTTCTGAAAATGGCAGATAAAGTAAAAAAATTTTCAAGGAGTTTTTGAAATGAAAAATATTTGTGTAATTCCTGCACGTTACGCATCAACCAGACTGCCCGGAAAACCTTTAAAAGATATTTGCGGAAAACCGATGATTTGCAGGGTTTATGAGCGGGCGAAAAATTCAAAACTTGCCGACGAAGTTATTGTCGCAACTGATGACGAAAGAATTTTTCAAGCAGTAGAAAAAAATTCGGGACGTGCCGTGATGACTCGTGCAGATCATAAGACGGGAACTGACAGACTTGCTGAAGTTGCAGAAAAATTTCCCGACGCTGAAATTATCGTAAATGTTCAAGGTGATGAACCGTTAATAGATTCTAATTTAATTGATGAACTTATTTCGGAATTTTTGCAGGATAAAAATTTGCAGATGGCGACAGTTGCCACCGAACTCACCGACGAAGAGGAAATGAAAAATCCCAACAATGTCAAAGTAGTTATAGACAAAAATAATAATGCGTTATATTTTTCGCGTTCGCTGATTCCTTATCCGAGAAATTCAGGCAAGTCAAAAGTTTATAAACACATCGGAATTTACGCTTACAGAAAAAATTTTTTGCTTGACTTTGCAAAAATGGATTCGACAGAACTTGAGCAGGCTGAATCACTTGAACAACTCAGAGCATTAGAAAACGGTTATAAAATTCGCGTTATAAAATCTGACTGCAAATTTGTCGGAGTAGATACAGAAGAAGATTTAAAACTTGTGAATGAAATTTACAGAAAATTGTTTCAAGCATAAAAATTTTGTGCTACAATATTAAAAAATTTTTTTGGAAGGAGTTACTCTAAAATGAAATTTAAAAAAATTACAAGTGCTGTTGTTTCTTGTATGCTTGCCGGTGCAGTTTTTACGGGGTGCGGAGGAGATACAAATAAACCTGTTTCACCGAGCGAAGACAATTTAAAAATCGGAATGATCACAACTTTAAATGCCAGCGAACAGAAAATGGACGAGATTTTAAAGAAAGTTGGAGAAATTTCCGATGTTAAAATTGCTACCCACTCTACCACTTATTATGACAACTTGAATAACATGATAATGGGAATTGATTCGGGCAGTGTAAACGAAATCAGCACTTATAAGAGTGTTGCAGAGTATCTTACTGCAAAAGATTCTAAATTTGAAATTCTCAAGAGTCATTCTTTGCATTTGAAAGATTCTTTCTGCTTTGCTCTTCGCGATGACGAAAAAGACTTGAAAAAAGATATTGATAAAGCTCTCGAAGAATTAAAAGCCGACGGAACTCTTGATAAACTCACGAAGGAATATATCACCGACTTGAAAAAAGATTCCGATCCGCCTGCAGTTAATCTTGAATCAATCAGCGGAGCAGAAACTCTTAAAGTTGCCGTTACCGGAGATCTTCCGCCTCTTGATTTGATTCTTGCGGACGGAAAAGCGGCAGGATTTAATACGGCTCTGCTTGCCGAACTCGGAAAAAAACTCAACAAAAATATCGAACTCGTTCAAGTTGACGGAGCGGCTCGCGGTTCTGCGTTGACTTCCAAAAAAGTTGATGTGGTTTTCTGGGCTATTCTTCCTATCGGCGATGACAGACCTTCTGATATTGATATGCCTAAAGGCGTTGAATTTTCTGAACCGTACTTCACTGACGAAATTGTTCATCTCGACAAGAAAAAATAATTTTATTTAAACAATACGACGAAAGGAAAATATCAAAATTTTTTTGTGTCCTTTTGTCGAAAAATTTTTAACAAAGGGGAAATTTTTTGGTATGAACCTGAAAAAAATTTTTGCTCTAATGACGGCAGTTGTTTTGACTGCGGCAATTTTCACGGGCTGTGGAGAAGAAAAAAAGGCTGAGGCTCCCTCAAATGATTTTAAAATTGGTATGCTTCGCCATATGAATGCCAGCGAAAAAGATTTTAACGGCTTATTGAAAACGGTATCAGATACTTTCGGTCTTAAGATGAGTACTTATGATCCTGTTTTCTTTGATAATCTCGGTTCAATGCAGATGGCTTTGGAGTCCGGCAAGATAAATGCTTTCAGTACGTATAAGTGCGTTGCCGACTATATTGTTGCAAATAATCCCAACATGGAAATTGCAGACGATGACACGCTTGAATTTATCGACGCATTTTGTCTTGCACTTCGCAGCGACGACAAAGAACTTATCGAAATGTCAAATAAAGCTGTCCGCGAAATGAGAGATGACGGAACACTTGACAAATTTATTAAGGACTATATCACCGCCGCAAAGAATGAAGAAAAAATTCCTGCGATTGAAATAAAAAATATCCCGAATGCAAAAACTGTCAAAGTTGCAGTTACCGGTGATTTGCCGCCGCTTGATTATGTAGATTCTGAAGGAAATGCCGCAGGATTTAATACAGCAGTTCTTTCTGAATTGAGCAGAAGAATCGGCAGAAATATCGAACTTGTTCAGGTAGACAGCGGAGCTCGTGCAGCGGCTTTGACTTCGGGAAGAGTTGATATTTCTTTCTGGGCTATTGTTCCTGTAAGTGAAATTATTCCGCAAAATGCTGACAGACCTGACGGAGTTGAACTCACCACACCTTATTACAGAGGAAAAATTGTTCATGTCAAAATGAAGAAATAATTGACGGAACTACTGCAGGATTTAATACGGCGGTTTTGTCTGAAATCGAAAAACGTTTATATAAAAGTATTGAGGCTGGGGCGGAGCAAATTCAAATTCTTCTTCCGATTTAGGTAATGATGTGCAGGCGTTTCACAGTAAAAAAATTTAACGGGTGAAACTATGAATTTAGAAATTGTCTATAACATTTTTATAAAAGACGGCTCATGGCTGACTATTATGAAAGGTCTTTCAACGACAGTACAAATTTCTGTGCTGTCATTATTTTTTGGTACGATACTTGGAGCGGTGATTTGTTTTTTTCGCGTGGGAAAAATTAAACCGCTGGAAATTTTCGCAAAAATTTATATTTCAATAATTCTCGGTTCGCCGGTCTTGATGTTGCTAATGCTTTTATTTTACGGAGTTTTTGCACGAAGTGATTTATCGCCGATTTCTGTAGCCGTTATAACTTTTTCAATGCATACGGCGGCACATACTGCAGAAATTTTTCGCTCGTCTTTAATGGCAGTTGACAGAGGACAGATTGAGGCGGCAAGAACTTTGGGATTTTCAAAAATTCAGGCGTTTAAACTTGTGACGCTCCCTCAGATAATAAAAATTTCTAAACCTGTTTATCAATCGGCAGTAATAAATTTAATTCAGTGGACAAGTGTGGTCGGCTATGTCACTATAACGGATTTAACTCGCGTGATAAATAATACTGCGTCAAGAACCATGCAACCGATGATCACAATTATTGGAGGAATGATAATTTATTTGGCGTTGAGTTATTTGGTAAATGGAATTTTTTATTTGTCGGACAGAAAAAAATTTACGGAGGTTGAAAAATCATGATTCATGTTGCTGTTGGTATGAGTAATCTTTTCTCAAAATTTGCGGGTACGGCAATGTTGTCTATGTTTGAAAATACAAAGGCGGAAGTTACCGTTCATATTATGCATGACAATTCTTTCTTGGAGGAAAATCATGACAAATTTGTAAAAATTGCGGAGCAGTACAATCAGCAGGTGAAATTTTATAATGTTGAGGAACTTTGCCGTGATGAAATTGAAAAAATTCGGGAATATTTTCCGGAAGTAGTAAAAGGCAGGTTTACAATAATAGCTTATTTTCGTCTTTTGATTTCGGTCTTTTTTCCAAAAGAAATAAAAAAATTAATTTACCTTGATTCTGATATTGTTGTAAATCTCGATATAAAAGAATTGTGGAATATCGAACTTCATGAAAATATTTTTGGAGCCATGAAACTTTCGTCTAATTGGCTCGATGAGAAAGTGAAGAAGCGTGATTACGACACATTAAGTAAACGCGATTTTTGCCGCGATGGCACTGTGAAGCCAGAAGAATATTTTAATGATGGTGTCTTGCTGATCGACATGGAAAAGTTCAGAGAGGTGTATTCGAAAATAACGGCGACGATAGAATTTTTCGGTTCAATACCTAAACACGAACGCGACATCACATACGGATGCTCAGATCAAATTCTGTTGAATTATTGCTTTTCAAAAAATTATTTGCACCTTAACAAGAAATACAATACTTGCTTATACTTTGCCAGATATTTTGGAGATTACGATGTGAACGAAAAAATTATTCATTATACTGGAACTGCTAAGGGGATTGGCTTAGATATAGACATGAATGACAGTTATAATCGAATTTTCTTTAAGTATTTTATGAAAACTCCGTGGTCTAATGAAAACACAATCGAAAACATTGTTAAATTCTTCACCAAAAATTACAATCAGTGCAAACTTGACATGATAAAAGTTTCTACAATGATGGCGGGAAAAGAACGTGCATTTTTTACAGAACATGTCAGCGTCGGACCGATGAAAAAAACTTTTTTGGTCAAAGAAAATGAGGAGATTATCGCCACTGCAGAAAACGAAGATCTTGCTGATTATTTGGACGACGTTTCGTTTGATGATAACGGAAAAATTATCTCGTATGAAGTTAAGGGCGTATTGAAAACTTTGTTGGATTCAATGAAAATTTTTAAGGGAAAAAAAGTTTTCTTCTTGTTGGTTAGTGGTTTTTATCCCAAATTATATGAAATTTTGCAGTTGAATGGATTTGTAGAATACGTTGATTTTATAAACGGTGATTTATTCAGGTGTGAACTCAGTGGGGAACCTCTCGAGACTTATCCCTGTGTATTGGACTTGTAGAAACTTTAAGAAGAAGATTTCTTACTGGCATCAGTTTTATCAAAGAGATGTGATCAGAGTCTTCTTTGATCCATCATATGGTAGCTGATTTCACTAATCCACGATTTCTTTTTATTTATATCACGTCTGTTTTTGACGTTAATATCCATAGAATTTATTATACGAGGTGATGAATTTTGTTGACTTTGTTAATGGTATTAGATGCTTTAATTTCAATAGGTTTGATAGCTGCAGTGCTTGGACAGGAGGCTAAAGCGGGAGGACTTGGCGGAATGGACGGAAGTTCAGACGCAGTTTTTTCCAGTCAGGCTCGCGGAATGGACGCATTTTTGGCAAGAGTAACCGTAATTTTGGCGATACTTTTTGCAATAATAACTTTGGTTATAGCGAAAATGACAAGCTGAACTGCCCCCAAACAAAAAAATAAACCGGTACTATTAAGTATCGGTTCTGATTTTATTCAAAGACCTTCTCAATTAGTATGGGAAGGTCTTTAATTTTTTTGTAGTTAAATTTTTCAAGCAAAAATATTATGCTTTACGCGTTCAGATTCTTCTGCACGTTTTGCATTGTTCCAGCTGTTCAAATCGCCGGTGAGGTAGCCTGTGATGCGGCGGATACGTTCAAATTTTTCTCCCTGCGTCGTGTAGTCTAAGTCAATTTTTCCGTCGTCGCACATTTTAACTTCAATGCTTTTCAGAGGGTCGGAGATACGTTCGCGAACATAATCCACATAATTTTTTGCCTCTTCCTCCGTAAAATTTTCAAGGTTGATAACTTTAACTTCTACTCCGTCAACTTTCATTTTTCAACGCCCTTTCTTTTAACCGATATTCAAATCTTCTTCATAAGAAACCAAAGTACGAGTCGGATACGGAATATTTATTCCTTCTGCACTGAAACGTCTTTTCAATTTTTTTATAAATTCGTGTTTTAACAGAGCTTGATTTTTAAAATTGGTGACACGCATAAATATGTTGAAATTTATCGAAGAATCCCCAAATGCGTTATAACGCAGGTAAGGAGCAAGCGGATTTCTGTCCACTCCCTCAGAATCAAAATTCGGTTCATAGCCGTCAACTTTTATCATCATTTCTCGTGCAACTTCCAGCGTCACTTGTTCAACTTTTTCCAAGTCGCTTTCATAACCTACACCAACAGGAACAACAACAAAAATTTCGTCATTCGGTTTAGAATAATTTGTGGAAGTTGATTCTGCGATAACCTTATTCGGAATAACGACAACATTTCCCGCATGTGCCGGCATAACCGTAATAAATCGCCAGTTAATATCAGTAACTTTTCCTTCATCGCCTGTCGAAAGTTTTATGTAATCGCCGACTCGAATTTGTTTTGAAATAAGAATTTGCAGACCTGCAAAAATATTTTCCATAGTTTCTTTAATACCGAATGCAATCGCCATACCGCCGACACCCATTGCAGTGATAATCGGTGCTATTGAAATTCCGTAATAATTTAAAACTATCAGCAAGCCCGACGCATAGACAGCAACTTTCAAAATTGTGTCCAACAAAGTCGATTGACTTGCATCGCTTGATCCCGAAAATTTTAGTCCTATAAATCCTGAAAGAGTTCTTTCAACTACTCGTGCCATCGAAAAGATAATACTTGTAAATAAGATGTACGAAAAAAAAGTGACCATACCTGCGGGAAGTGCGGAAGTGCTGACAACCCAATAAAGACCGACAACAAAACAAAACGAAATAGGAACTCCTTTTAAAGCGTTGAAGAAAATAGTTTTAATCGAACTTTCTTCATTTTTTAGATGTTGTTCGATTCGCCTGTTCAGCATGCTGTTTATCGTGACTCCGATAACAAGAGCAAAAACCAAAATTATAATTGGAATCGTCAAATGTTTTGCCAATTCCAGCCAATCAATATTTCTGAAATAATCCAAAAAATTTTCACCTTCTAGAAATATAATTTACAACAAAAGGAGGTTATAACATGAAGAATATTTTAATCGAGGGTAAAAGACTCAGACTTCGTAAAGCCGACGAATCAGACTTAAAATACATTCTTAATCTGGAGTATGCACCGGAAAATTTAAAATTCATCGTGCCTTTTGACGAAAAATTTCACACGGAAATTATCAAGTCCGACAACTCTGAAAAAATGGACGTGATTATTGAAGAAATTTCTACCGGTAACCGTGCAGGTTATTTCATGTTACAAAGTCTTGACAGCCATGAAGTTGAATGGACTCATGTCATCGTTGAAAAAAAAGGTCTGGGCTATGGTAAAGAATCATTCAAGCTTTTAATGAAATGGTGTTTTGAGGTAAAAAAATTTCATCGCGGCTGGCTCGACTGCAAAGACTATAACGAAGTTGCCATAAAACTTTATGAAAGTTCGGGCATGGTTCGTGAAGGGTTGTTACGCGATACACTTTTGACAAACGGAATTTACGAAAATCTTATCGTCTTTGGAATACTCGACAAAGAATATTTTCAACTTAACAAATAAAAGTTTTTAATTCGCAGGTAAAAAAAACTCCGCTCTAAATTTGGAACGGAGCATTTTTTTTGAAGAAAAAATTTTTTATACTGCGTCTGCCAAAGCTTTTCCCAATTTTTCACAATCTGCCAAAGCATCATCATCAGGAGCATTTTCCGCGATAACACTGCCGATAAAGTTTGCACCGGAATTTTTTGTACGCTCGACCCATGCTTCCATCCAAGCACCGCCGCCCCAGCCGTAAGAGCCGAACAACACGACAGGAATATCAGCGATTTTTTCTTCAGCCTCAGTAAAGAACGGCTCAAAGGTATCTTCTTCCAAAACTTCATCGCCCATTGCAGGACAGCCGAAAGCAAAACCCGTGTATCCGTCCATTTTGTCTGCGGAGAAATCATCAACCTGGAACAAATCCACGTCAATTCCTACCGCCTTCACACCTTCAACAACAGAATTTGCCATAGCTTCGGTGTTGCCTGTGCCGCTCCAAAAAACTACTGCAATTTTGCTCATCTTAAAAATCCCTCCAAAAATTTTATGGCTCATATTAACACAGCAAATTATTTTACGTCAACTGCAGAAAAATTTTTTCTTCTCCATTTATTTATTTTCAGATTGCTGGTAAAATGAGAGAAATTTTTTAGAGGGAGAGAACTATATGGCAAAAGGCGGAGATGATTATTGTTTCGGTTGCGGAAAAAATAATCCGATTGGTTTGCATTTGAATTTTCAGCCAGACGGAGAAAAAGTTTCTGCAAAAAAAATTCTTCCGCGTGAATACGAAGGCTATAAAGATGTTGTTCACGGCGGAATTGTGACTTTGCTTTTAGATGAGGCAATGGGAAGTTATATTCAAAAAATTTATGACAAGCAGGCAATGACGGGACGGCTTGAAATTCGTTACAGACACCCGACACCCGTTGAGCAGGAATTAAAAATTTCTGCGTGGCAGGAGTCGAGAAGAAAAAATGTTTTGGCAATGAAGGCAACTGTTGAAACTTCGGACGGAACAGTAACAGCGGAGGCGGCATCAAAATTTGTTGTCGTAAATTTGTCATGAGTAGAAACAGAAAAAAATTTTTTGATTACGAGGAATTTTATCCGCAAAGAAATTTGGGAACAGTCACGGGAAAATTATCTGTCAATGTTCGCGGTTTTGGTTTTGTAATTCCCGATGATGGCGGCGAAGATGTTTTTATTCCTGCCGAAGAAGTCAGCGGGGCTTTGCATGGAGATATTGTCAAAGTAAAAATTACCGATGCTTACGGAAGAAAACGCGAAGGCGAAATTATAAATATTGTTCAACGTGCGAAAGAAATTTTTGTCGGACACATTAAACGATTTAAGAAAAAATTTGTCTTTGTTCCTGATGACGAAAAATTTGATTTAGAAATTCCTTTGAAACGCGTTGAGGACGATACAGACTATTTGAAGGCGTTAAGGAATAATCGTTTTAAAGTCGTCGTAAAGGTTTTGAGATGGAATCCTCTTCAAGGTGAAATTGTTGAAGTTTTGGGACGGCAGACAGAGGCTGGCGTTGACATCAGCGAAGTTATCAGAAGTCACGGAGTTTTTGAAGAATTTCCTGAAGAAGTTATCAACGAGGCGAAAAATATTGAAACTGAACCGACTGCCGAAGAAATTTCTAAACGAGTTGACAGACGAAATTTAAAAATTGTCACGATTGACGGCGAGGACGCTAAAGACTTAGATGACGGAGTGTTTGCAGAAAAAACTGACAGCGGATTTTTCTTGGGTGTTTATATTGCCGACGTGAGTTTTTATGTTCGTCCGAAAAGTTTTTTGGATAATGAAGCACTGGAACGCGGGACGAGCATTTATCCCGTTGACAGAGTTGTTCCAATGTTGCCGAAAGAATTATCTAACGGAATTTGCAGTTTGAACGCGGGAGTTAATCGGCTGGCTTTTGCGTGTGAAATGAATTTAGATTTTTCAGGGAAAGTTCAAAGTTATAAAATTTTTCCGACCGTGATAAAAGTTTTTCGTCGTTTGAGTTACACACAAGCAAATAAATTTTTTGACGGAGAAACTTCGGAGCTTGCCGACTGTGCAGAAAATTTAAATACTCTGCTGGAAATTTTTAAACTTCGCAAAAAAATTCATGCGGAACGCGGAGCGATTGATTTTGACATTCCCGAAATAAAAATTAAACTTGACGCTGACGGAAATCCTGTTGAACTTTCCAAAAGAGTTGACGGAATTGCAGAAAAAATTATTGAAGAGTGCATGCTTGCCGCAAATGAAACTGTTGCAGAACATACAATCAAGAAAAAAATTCCGAGTGTTTATCGAGTTCATGAAATTCCCGACTCCGAAAAAGTTGAAACTTTGAACAGACTTTTGGCACATTTTAATTTGCATATCGCAGCGAATAAAAATAAAAATGTTCAGCCGAAAGATTTTCAAAAAATTTTGGAGAAAGTAAAAAATTCTCCTGCCGAAAAGGTTATTTCAAGTTTCGCACTCCGCACAATGCAACAGGCAAGATATTCTACTGAAAATCTTGGGCATTTTGGATTGGCGGCGGAATTTTACACGCATTTTACTTCGCCTATTCGCCGTTATCCTGATTTGATTGTTCACAGAATGTTGCGGGCGAGTTTGGAAAATCCCGCAGAAATTTCTAAACTTGAAAAAAAATTGGCGGACGCGGCAAAAAAATCTTCCGAACATGAACGGCGGGCGATTGATATTGAGCGTGAATGTGTCGATTTAAAATCTGTCGAGTACATGAAAAAATTTGTCGGTCAAAAATTTGACGCGGTTATTTCCAGCGTTACAAGTTTCGGATTTTTCGCTGAACTTGAAAACGGCGTTGAGGGGCTTGTTCGTGTGGCAAGTTTGAATGATGATTTTTATAATTATGTCGAATCGGAATTTGCTTTAATCGGTCAGCACAAGGGAAAAAGTTTTCATATCGGCGACGGAGTGAGAGTTCGACTTATTGAGGCAAATGTAAAACTTCATCAGTTGACTTTTGAACTTCTTCAGGAAACTTCGACGAAAAATTTAATCGCGGAAATTTAAACATGCAAACGCAATTTATTGACGCTTAGAAAAATAAAAATTATAATTCACCTGCTGAATTGAAATTTTAGCGTAACAATAACATTGCGTAATTTTTTTTGAAATTAAGGAGGAATTTTTTTAAATGAATGTTATAAAAATTGGTTTATTGGGAGCCGGAACAATCGGCGGAAGTGTCATAAAATTTTTGCAGGAAAATCATGACGTAATAGCCCAACGCTCAAATGCCGATATTCAAATTAAAAATATTTTGGTTTTGCCGCGAGAAATTCCCGCACTTCAAGAAAAAGGACTTCCCGCAACAAGCAATTACGACGAAATTTTAAACGATCCCGAAATTAAAATCGTAATTGAACTTATCGGCGGAATAAAACCCGCGAAAGATTTTATTTTGCAGGCTATGGAACATGGCAAAAATGTTGTCACTGCGAATAAAGATGTTGTCGCACAGTTCGGCGGAGAACTTTTTGAAGCGGCTGAAAAAAATAAAGTCGATTTTCTTTTTGAGGCATCAGTCGGCGGAGCAATTCCGATTATTATGCCTTTGAAACGTTCACTCACCGCAAATAAAGTTACCGAAATTTTGGGAATAGTAAACGGCACTACAAATTACATGCTCACAAAAATGAGTGAAGACGGTGCGGACTATGATACAGTTTTGAAGGAGGCACAGGCAAAAGGCTACGCAGAAGCAAATCCCGCCGCCGATGTCGAAGGAAAAGACGCGGCAAGAAAAATTGCAATTCTCGCGTCGATTGCTTTTAATTCCCGCGTGACTTTTGAAAATGTTTCTGTGGAAGGAATTACAAAAATAACTCCGCAGGATATTGCACACGCTGAAAAACTCGGCTATGCGGTAAAACTTTTGGCAGTCGGCAAAGAGTCAGAACTCGGAATTGATGTCAGAGTTCACCCCGTACTTTTGAATAAAAATCACCCGCTTGCCTCTGTCAACGGTGTTTTAAATGCAATTTTTGTTCGCGGAGTGCCGATTGATGAGGCTATGTTCTATGGACCCGGTGCAGGCGAACCAACTGCCTCTGCTGTCATTTCCGATATTATTGAAATAGTTCGCGGAATTCAGGCGGGAAGTATTGGAAGATTCGGTTGCACTTGCTACGATCAGAAAAAACTCTGTCCGATTGAAGAAACTGTTTCAAGTTATTACATGCGTTTACTTGTCGAAGATAAACCGGGCGTACTCGGAAAAATCGCTACAACTTTCGGAGATGCGGGAGTCAGTTTAAAATCTGTCATGCAGTCCGAATGTGCACCGGAAAATCACGCGGAAATTATTGTCGTAACTCATGAAGTCAAACACAAAAATATTTTACAGGCTCAAGAAACTTTGAAAAATCTTTCTGTTGTTGATGAAATTCTCAATATTATTCGCGTTGAATAAAAATATTTTTTGAAAAAGTTTTCGACTTAATCAGAAAAACCTCTCAACATTCGCAAAATTGTTGAGAGGTTTTTTGTTTATTAAATTCAAAATTTTGACAAAGAAAATGCACTTTAATATAATTTAGACGAGAAAATTTTTGTCGAATTGCGGCAAGGGGGTTTGAGGTTTATGGATTTTGCAGCGGATTATTCAGTCGGAGAAAAATGCGGCGTGTTCGGAATTTATGACTTGAGTGGCGGTGACGTTGCTCAAACAATTTATTACGGGCTTTATGCTCTTCAACATCGTGGGCAGGAAAGTGCGGGAATTGCAGTTGCTAATACTTTTGACGACGTGGACAAAGTTGTCTGCCATAAAGATTTGGGAAGAGTAAATGAAGTTTTTAACGAGGAAAATATTTTATCGTTAAAAGGAAATTTGGGGATTGGTCATGTCCGTTATTCGACTGCGGGAGCCTCAAACCGTGAAAATTCTCAACCGCTTGTACTTGCATATATCAAGGGAACTTTGATGCTTGCTCATAACGGAAATTTGACAAACGCTCCTCAACTTCGGCGGGAACTTGCAATGGGCGGAGCAATTTTTCAAACTACTATTGATTCTGAAACTATCGCTTACCATATCGCAAGAGAGAGAGTTAAAACAAAAACTGTGCAAGAAGCAACTGTCAACGCACTGAAAAAAGTTCAAGGCTCTTACTCATTAGTTGTTGCAAGTCCCAGAAAACTTATCGGGGCAAGAGATCCATGGGGTTTTCGTCCGCTTGTTATCGGAAAACTTGATAACGCTTATATATTGACTTCAGAAACTTGTGCATTGGAAACAATTAACGCCGAATTTGTTCGCGACGTTTTGCCGGGTGAAGTTGTTTCTATTTTACCTGACGGAACTATTGAATCAAATATGGAGTTGGCTCTTCCTGAAAATAAAACTGCACGTTGTATTTTTGAGTACATTTATTTTTGCAGACCTGACACAACTTTTGACGGAATGAGCGTAACTAAAGCCAGAATTATTGCTGGAAAAATTTTGGCGAAAACTCATCCCGTTGACGCTGATTTGGTTGTCGGTGTTCCAGAGTCGGGAAATATGGCGGCAGTCGGTTATTCTATGGAGTCGGGAATACCTTACGGAATTGCTTTTACAAAAAATACTTACGTCGGCAGAACTTTTATCAAGCCGAAACAATCCAGCCGAGTTCAAAGCGTCAAAGTAAAATTAAATGTTCTGCGTGATGTTGTCGAGGGCAAAAGAATTGTCATGATTGATGATTCGATTGTCAGAGGAACTACTAGCAATCAAATTATCAGTATGCTTAGAAATGCGGGAGTTAAAGAAATTCATATGAGAGTATCTGCCCCGCCTTTTTATCACCCGTGTTATTTTGGAATTGACATTCCGAGTGAAAATCAGCTTATTGCTAGCGGTCGGACTGTTGAAGAAGTTTGCAAAATTATCGGTGCCGATTCTTTGGGCTATCTTCCCATCGAGGCACTGAAAGAAATGTCGGGAGGTCTTTCAATCTGCGACGCATGTTTCAGCGGAAATTATCCGATTGATCCGCCTGCCGAAGATATTCGCGGAGAATTCGATAAATAATTAGGGATTAGTTTCTAGGGGTTAGGGGTTAGAGGTTAGAAAAAAAATCTAGCCCCTAGTCCCTAAATCCCAGCCCTTAAACGAAGAAGGAGGATTTTTAAAATGACATTTTTAGAATTGGCAAAAGAGCGTTACTCTTGCAGAAAGTTGACAGATAAACCGATTGAACCGGAAAAAATTGAAAGAATTTTGCAGGCGGCAATTTCCGCACCTACCGCAAAAAATATTCAGCCGTACAAAATTTGGAAAATTTATTCCGATGAATCAATGGAAAAAATTAAACAGGTAACAAATTTTACTTTTGGTGCCGGTTTAGTTTTGGCGGTCGGCGTTGACATGAAAAAATCTTTTGTGCGTCCTTTTGACGAAATGAATTTTGGCTATATTGACGGCTCAATTATTGCAACTCATATTTGGCTTGCCGTGCAGGCTGAAGGACTTGGAACAACTTGGGTCGGCTGGTTCGACGCTCCGAAACTTCAAGAACTTATTCCCGAAATGAAAGATTATGATTTAATTGCACTGTTTCCTATCGGCTATCCTGCGGAAGATGCAAAACCTTCCAACCGTCATGAGGATCGCAGAAACATTTCCGAAGTCGTCACCGAAATTTAAAAATTTTTGACGGGCGGTGAGTGTCATGGCAGAGATTGAGGACAGAGTTACAAAACTTGAAGAAAAATATTCTAATCTTCACACGGTCGTTAATGTTTTGGCGGCTAAAGTTGATGCAGTAAGCAATAAGGTTGATAATCTTATTTCCGAAATGCGTGACAGAGATAATCAAAGGGCTGAAGAAATTCGCGAAATACGACAGAAAAATGACGCGCTTAATACTAAAATTGATGAGAAATTTGAAAAAATTTTAACTCAAATTCAAAATATGGCTATCGCAACGGTTGTAGGAGTCGGTGCTATTGTTTGGGCTGTCGTTTCCAGTTTCAAGTAAAAAATTTCTTAAAGTTTTTGACGGGCGGTGAGTGTCATGGCAGAGATTGAAGACAGAGTCACACAACTCGAAGAAAAATATTCTAATCTTCACACAGTCGTTAATGTTTTGGCGGCTAAAGTTGATGCAGTAAGCAATAAAGTCGATGCACTTGTGGGAGAACTTAGAGATTTTAAGCAAGAAATGCGTCGGCAAAATGAAATGCGTGCTGAAGAAATTCGCGAAATACGACAGAAAAATGAAGAAAATGCTCGCGAAATGCGACAAAAAAATGACGAATTGAACAGTAAAATTGATGAGAAGTTTGAAAAAATTTTAACTCAAATTCAAAATATGGCTATTGCAACGGTTGTCGGAGTCGGTGCCATTGTTTGGGCTGTTGTTTCCAGTTTCAAGTAAAGTTTTGTCATGTCAGAGAAAACAAAAATTTTAGGAAAAGCCGGAGAAGATTTTGCGGCGAAATTTCTTGAATCGAAAAATTATAAAATCATCGCCCGAAATTACAGAATTAAATCTGCTGAAATTGACATCATCGCCGAATTAAATGACGAAATTATTTTTGTCGAAGTCAAAACCCGTTCAAATACTCGTCGCGGTCTGCCTGCGGAGGCTGTTAATCTTCGCAAGCAGAAAAAAATTATTGAGGCGGCGAGTGTTTTTTTGCAAGACGATAAATTTTTTGACCGCCCGTGCAGATTTGACATCATAGAAATTTATTCTACAGGAAAAAATTTTGAACTTCGGCACATTGAAAACGCTTTTGAAGTGACTTCTGATTTTTAGTTTTAGCGAAGGGAGATTTTTAATTTGTTTGCAAGAACTTTCGGGGCAAGCACGATGGGAGTTGACGGCTTAATTATAAAAGTCGAGGTGGACAGTGCAAACGGAATGCCCGCTTTTGATATTGTCGGCTTACCAAGTGCCTCTGTCAGAGAATCAAAAGAACGCGTCAGAACTGCGATAAAAAATGCAGGCTTACGAAGCAGATCCGAAAAAATTACAATAAATCTTGCTCCCGCTGAAATCCGAAAAGAAAGTGCAGGTTTAGATTTGCCGATAGCTATAGGACTTTTGGCGGCACAAGGAAGAATTTCTGCTGAAAAATGCGAAGATTTTATTTTTATTGCGGAACTTTCTTTAGAAGGGAAACTTTGCAGAGTCAACGGAATTTTGCCGATGGCAATCACTGCACGGGACGAAGGATATAAAAAAATTGTCGTCGCACAGGAAAATATTAACGAGGCTTTATTGGTTGAGGGCTTGGAGGTTTACTCACCGAAAACTTTGTTGGAGCTTGTGGAATTTTTGAACGACGAAATAAAAATTTCTCAAGCACAATCTCAGCCGGTCGAAGAACCTGAAGGATTTATAGAACTGGTAGATGACTTCGCAGATGTTCAAGGTCAGTTCATGGCAAAACGTGCATTGGAAATTGCGGCGGCAGGCGGTCATAATGTTTTGATGGTCGGCGTACCCGGTTCAGGAAAAACTATGCTTGCAAAAAGAATCAGTTCAATTTTGCCTGAACTTACGCGGGAAGAGGCTTTGGAAGTCACCAAAATTTACAGCGTCGCGGGAAGATTGGGAGTAAACGGCGGATTGATGACAAAAAGACCTTTTCAAAATCCGAATCATGACGCGTCGGCGGCGGCTATAATCGGAGGAGGGACAACACCAAGACCCGGACAGGTTACTCTTGCACATAACGGAGTTTTATTTTTGGACGAGTTCCCCGAATTTAAAAGACCTGTCCTTGAGGCTCTTCGCGAACCGTTGGAAGAAAGACAAGTCACCATAAGCCGAGTAAACGGAACTTTGACATTTCCTTCAAGCGTAATTTTAGTTTGTGCGATGAATCCTTGTCCGTGCGGTTGGTACGGTGATAAAGATCGTGCGTGCCATTGTTCGACTCAGGCTATTGAAAAATATGTTCGTAAAATTTCAGGTCCGTTGCTTGACAGAATTGACATTCATATTAAAGTACCACGAGTAAAATATGAAGATTTAAGTTCAAAAAGAAAAGCCGAACCGTCAGAACAAATTCGACAACGAGTTTCATTTGCCCGCGAAATTCAAACTAAACGTCTTGAAAAATATCATTTGTTCTGTAATGCTCAAATGAATCATGCAATGGTTCAAGAATTTTGTAATTTGACTGACGACGCAGAAAAAAAATTAAAAGATGTTTTTGAAACAAAAAAATTATCCGCCCGTTCTTACGACAGAATTAAAAAAGTCGGGCGGACTATTGCGGATTTGGACAGCAATTCAGAATTTATCACCGCAAAACATATCAGCGAAGCAGTTATGTTGAGAAATGATTTAGATTTTAACAACGCTTAAATCAAATTTTAAACGTCAACCCAAATTTCTAGAAGTTCGTCAATTTCCTGTAATTTTTTTTCATGAGCCGCCGCAAGTTCCGTTAATTTTGCGGGATCAGTTGCAGAATTTATTTCATGTTCAATCATTTTTAATTCCATTTCCGCCATTTTAATTTGTGCCTCAATTCTTTCGGGCTGAATTTCTTTTTTTGGCGGATTTTTTATTTTAGCGGAAGAAATTTTTTTATCGGATAAATTTTTCGGCTTATAAACTTTTTCACCTTCAACTACTGACTCTTCATTCCTAATTCCTAATTCCTCATTCCTCATTGTAATGGTTCGCGTTGTGACTTCTTCTAACAAATATCTGTCGTGAGTGACGATTAAAACAGTGCCGTCAAAATTTTTCAGTGCGTTTTCTATTGCCTCTCGTGCAGGTAAATCCAAATGGTTTGTCGGCTCGTCCAGAATTAAAAAATTTGCTCCTGTCAAAATAAGTTTTGCAAGAGCCACGCGAGTTTTTTCACCGCCCGACATTGCAGAAATTTTTTTATCGGCAACTTCCGCGAAAATATTTAATTTTGCAAGTTCGGAGCGGGCTTTTTCAGTCGTCAAATTAAATTCTTCGATAAGTTCCTCAATCGCAGAAAAATTTTCGTTGAGTTCTTCATGTCCCTGCGAAAGATAACCGATTTTCACGCGGTTGCCGATTTTTATTTCACCGCTGTCAGATTTCAATTCGCCGACGATAATTTTTAAAAGCGTAGATTTTCCGACACCGTTTTTGCCGATGAGACCGATTTTTTCGCCTTTGAGAATTTCCGCAGAAAAATTTTTGATAACATTTTTAAAATTTATTTTTTCAATAATCAAAACGCGGTTTGCAGATTCCGACGCGTCCCGCAGATTCAATTTAACAGTTTCATTTGTTGGAGGTTTTTCAAGTCGTTCCATTCTGTCCAAAATATTTTGACGACTTCTTGCACGTTTTGCAGTTGATGCACGAGTTTTATTTCTCCTGACAAAATCCTCCAGCTTAGAAATTTCTTCCTGCTGTTTTTCGTAGGCTTTCAACTCATATTCTCGCCGCTCTTCTTTCAACTGAACAAATTTTTCATAATTGCCGGGATATAAAATCGCATGTCCGTTTTCCATGTCCAAAATTTTATCAACGCAATTTTGTAAAAAATGTCTGTCATGAGTGACGGCAATAACTGTCCCGCGATAATTTTTTAAAAGTTCCTCCAAAAAATCAATCGCATAAATATCAAGATGGTTTGTCGGCTCGTCCAAAATTAAAATTCTCGGCTCACTCAAAAGAGATTTCGCCAAAGAAATTTTTGCAGTTTCTCCGCCTGAAAATTCATTCGGATTTTTTTTCAGTTCGGATTCAGTAAAACCCAAGCCGAATAAAATTTTTTTCGCCTGAAATTCTTGAACTCCGTTTGAAGTCATTTCGTCAAGCAAATTATTTTTCGTGAAATGCGGGATTTGTTCGGCGTAACCTATATCCTCTGCACGGAGTCCGAAAATTTTTCCGCCGTCATACTCTTCAAGACCAACCATAATTTTTATCAGCGTAGATTTTCCTGCACCGTTTTTGCCGACGATGCCGACTTTTTCGCCGTCCATGATTTTAAAATTTACGTCCGAAAAAATTGTTCGTTCTCCGTAAGATTTCGTAAGATTTTCAATTTGAACCATAAAAAAACTCTCCAATGCAAAATTTCATTCTTGCTAATTTGCGAAATTACTATAATTACACACCAAATAAATTCATAATTTCCGAGTCTTTGATAATTCTCGGAGTAATTTTGTCAGCATTTTTCAACATTTTTTCTAATTTTCCTGAAATTGCCTTTTCAACAAAATTTTCAATGTTGATACCTCGCATTTGAAAGAAAATTTTTGGATCTGTATCCAATCTCACACCGACTCCAAAAAGTGTGGCGGCTACATGTTTACAAAGGCTCGCCCAATCCGGGCAACTGCAGTTAAAATGAATTTCTTTAAGCGAAGGAAAAAGCATGCCCTCCTGAAAAAAATCTTCCTTCAAGGATTCGGGAAAAGTCCCTGTCAATAACGCCTCAATATTTTGAATTTTGCCCGCCGCCTGCTTTTCAATTTTGCGGCTTTTTTTTTCGTTAATCGGGTCTATAGTAATTTTCACGGTGTAGGGAGTTTCTCGACTACCTTGAACTTTTGCATAAATTTCCCCGCCGTTCATTTTTAAATCAATAACAGTGCCGTTTCTCAAATAACTTCTTCCGCGATCTATTCTGTTATCCCAGTCCGCATAACGATCTAAATTTCTGCACCAAGCATCTCCCCACCAACTTTTGCAGATTTTTGAGCGGGAAGTTCCTTCAAAAATAACAGGATCATAATCTTTATTTTTTGCCAAACTGTCTTTTGCCATTTGCCGAAGTTCCGCGACAGACGGCGTATCAAAATATCCGTAAAATGACATATTATTTCACCGCCCGTTAGATTTTCAATTTCATCATGTCGATGATTTCTTTGTCGGAAAGTTCAGTTATCCATTGTTCGCCCGCACCGATAACATTTTCAGCAAGAGATTTTTTTTGCTCAATAAGTTCGTCGATACGTTCTTCAATAGTTCCCCGCGTAACGAATTTATAAACTATGACATTTTTTGTCTGCCCGATTCTGAAAGCTCTGTCTGTTGCCTGATTTTCAACGGCAGGATTCCACCAACGATCAAAATGAATTACATGATTTGCCGCAGTAAGATTTAAACCGACTCCCGCCGCCTTGACAGATAAAACCATATAGGGAATATATTTTTCTCCGTTGAACTGCTCAACCATTTTCGTACGTTCTTTAATTCTTGTTCCGCCATGCAAAACTAAACCTTCACCATGAAAAATATTTTTCAAAAATTTGGTAAGGTATTCAGTAATTTCTTTATATTGAGTAAAAATCAAAACTCTTTCGCGTTTTTGATAAATTGTTTCGCAAATTTCCCGCAAAGTTTCAAATTTTCCGCTTTCCGATGCTTTATAAGAATTCAATCCCAAAAACTGGTCGGGGTGGTTGCAGATTTGTTTAAGTTTCGTGATTGAACCTAAAATTAAACCTTTCCGCGAAATGCCGTCAACATCTCCAATTTGTTTTTCTAAATCGCTGACTTGCTTACGATAAAGGACAATTTGTTTTTTGCTCAATTCAATATAATTTGTTTGCTCTAATTTTTCGGGAAGATCTGAAATAATTGTTTTGTCAGTTTTAAGTCTGCGTAAAATAAAAGGTGAAATCATTTTTCGGAGATACTGATAATTTTGAGGATTTTTTTCAAGCTCATTCACATAGCTTTTAAACTCTTTTTCACTTCCCAAAAGTCCCTTGTTGAGAAAATCAAAAAGCGACCAAAGATTTGACAAATTATTTTCTATCGGAGTTCCCGTTAAAGCAATTCTGATTTCGGCGGGAATTTTTTTTATGCTGTGAGTTTGTTTTGTGCCGGAATTTTTAATTGCCTGTGCCTCGTCCAAAATTACAGCGTCCCAAGAAATTTTTTGAAGTTCTTCGATTTTTGCCGCCATTGTGTAAGTTGTAATCGTTAAGAATGAAATTTCTTTTTGAAGTTCTTCGGTTAATTGTTTGCTTTTCATTCCGTGCAAAATTTTCAATTTAATTTTGGGAGTAAATTTTTCTGATTCTTTCTGCCAGTTTCCGAGAAGTGAGGCGGGAACAATCAATAAAATTTTTGCGTCTTTTTTTCTTGTGCGGAAATCATCAAGAAAAGTCAAGACTTGTAAAGTTTTTCCAAGTCCCATATCATCTGCAAGACATGAACCGAATTTTAAATCAGCCATTGTACGAAGCCATGAATAACCTGTCTTTTGATAAGGTCGCAAATCAGCATGAACAGTCGCGGGAATTTTCGGTTTGTCGATAGTTTCGGGACAGCGAATTTTTTTCATGAGTTCTTCAAGCCATTTGCCGTTTGTGTAAACTAAATTTTCTTTTGAATCGTCGGAAAGAGTTTTTGAATGACTTTCCAATCTCAAAGCATCGAGGAAAGAAATATCCCCGCCTATTTCATTCATTTTGTCGAGAAGTTCTTGAAGTTTTTCCTTGTCAACTTCTATCCATTTGCCTTTAATCTGTGCAAGTCCCGCCGTTTCTGTCAACAGTCTGCTAATTTCTTCTTCAGTCAGTGCTATTCCGTCAACTGTCAATTTCGGTTGCATTTGCACGATAGAATTTAAGCCGAGCAGTGATTCAGATTTTTGCTCAAATTTTACGGAAAGACGAATTGACGACGCTGAACGACGTTTCCACCAATTTGGAATTCTGCATAAAATTCCCTGTTCTTCGAGTAAAGGAACGGCTTTTAAAATTTCAAAAGTTTCTTTTGTTGTCAGTTGCAGAGGGTGAAACATTTCCCCGCTGTCAACAAATTCATTTATCAGCGGTGAAACACTTGCCGCCCTGTTCAAACAACTTAAAAGCAAGATTAATTTTTGTCTGTCGTCTTTAAATTCTTGAAGAGCATGAGCAAGCGGCATATGTCTTATTTTTCCGTCAGAATCTTTTGCGGCATAAGTTGCGAGAAATGCAAAAGGGTGTTCAAAGTCGTCTTTTTTCTCAACCAAATGAAAAAAAACTCTTTCGGCAATTTTTAAATCTTTGCGTTTTCCCGAAAGATATTTTGCAATAGTTCCGACGTGTCCGGAAATTTCGCGACGAAAAATTTCTGTCCATTGATTAAAAATTTCGTCGAGCCATTCGCCGTCAATATTTTCAGAGCCGAGTGCAAACGGCACGGCATATAACAAACGAGTTTTATCTGTTTCATCAAGAGTGACAGAAATATTTTCGCGAGCAACTTCAAGTTCGGGACGTGCAGTCAAAATTTCCAAAAAATTTTCCGCAAGAAAATGAAGAAATCTGAATGAAGGACTTTCACCTTTTGAAATTTCGTCAAAACTCAAATCATACAAAGCGGAAAATTTATCGGCTTGAAAATTTTTAAATCTTTTTTGTTCAATGTCATCAAGATTTTCTATTTCAACTTCATCAAAGTAAAAAGATTTTTTTGAAAAAATAATTTCCAATTTTGTATAAGCCATATGCACAGCTCCTAAAAAAATTTATGTTTTATTTCGCTCGTATAATACGCGTAAACCTGAAAGCGTCAAAAAATGATCTATTTTATCAATAGTTTTTGATTCTTTTGAAATCATTTTTGCAAGACCGCCCGTCGCAATAACTTTTGAGTGCCAATCCGCTCCCATTTCTTCGCGAATTCTTCTGACAATTTCATCAATCTGCCCGACATATCCGTAAATAATTCCCGCCTGCATTCCGCTGATAGTATTTTTGCAAATAATATTTTTCGGCGGAACAAGTTCAATTCTGGGAAGTTTTGCAGTAGAACTGAAAAGAGATTCGGCGGCAGAAACAATTCCCGGGGCAATTACTCCGCCCAAAAAATCTCCGTTTTCAGCTACAACATCAAAAGTTGTCGCCGTACCTATGTCAATAACTATCAATGGCCCGCCGTAATGTTCAAAAGCTCCCACGACATTAACAATTCTGTCCGCATCTATATTACGGGGATTTTCATAATTTAATTTTATTCCCGTTTTAATTCCGGGACCAACAACAAGAGGATGTATTTTAAAATATCTTTCGCACATTTTCACGATAGGAACAATCATAGGCGGAACAACCGAAGAAATAATAATGTCATTAACGTCAGAAATATTTACGCCTTGATAACGAAAAAGATCATTTATTAACATTCCGTATTCGTCGCCGGTTTTTTGTCTGTCTGTGGAAATTCGCCAATGTTTTACCAAATTTTTTCTCAAATATGTTCCCATAACGATATTGCTGTTTCCAATGTCGATTACTAAAAGCAAAAGGAATTCACCTCGCACTATGTCAAAGTATAAAAATTGCCCCTCCAATAAAAGTAGGAGAGGACTTTTAAAAAAATTTCTTTAGTTGATGTAATAATGATTAGACAAGTCTACAAGTTCTTCAACGACAATCGCATGAAATGCCGCAAAAGAAAGATTTTCAACTTGTGCGGAAAAAGTGTAGTCACCTGCCGCCCATGCTGCAACATGTTGTCTTTCATCAATTTTCGCGATATAAACTGAAGTTCCGCTGGACATATCAACACGCCATTTAACACCGTTTACTCCGCTTATATCTTTTAAATCTTCGCTCGGTGTACGTTTATAAGTTCTGATACTCAAAGAAACGTCCGGCTCCCATCTGCGACCGTAACGAATCTCAGCAACTCTTCCGTCAATAGCAAACATCGATTCTATTGAAAATCCCGCTTTTTTCGGAATGTACAGCGGCACGAATTGAACAGCCTCCGCAAGGTCTTCAAAAGTTGCATAAGTTACAAGAGGATTAGACAAATTTACAACGGGAGGAACGGGTTGTTCAGGAGTTGGAGTAGGTGCAGGAGTTTGAATCGGTTCAGGTGTTGGAGTAGGTGCGGGAGTTTGAACCGGTTCAGGTTTTGGAGTAGGTGCGGGAGTCTGCACGGGTTCAGGATTAAAAGTCACTACATCATTATCAGGTTCAATCTTAGGTATGGGATTTTTTTTTATTTCTATCTGCTCATTTTTCGGTGCAACAGGATCAACTATCGGGAAATCTTTTTTCAAAGAATCGCGTTCAGAAATTTTTAACTGTGCCTTGTCAACATCTCGACTTTTTTTCTGTGCCTCTTTAAATTCTTTTTCGGCATTTTTCATATCTTCTTTGGTTTGTTTCTCTTCAGCTTTTCTTTCGTCGCGAAGTCGTTTTTCTTCCTCTTTCAAATCCTTACGCGATTTTTTTTCTGCAGGAGAATTATTTTGAAGTTGCGTAGATTTTATTTCGTTTCCAAAAGGTTCTTCCTGTTCCGCTGCAATCATTGCAAGTTCATCATCAATAGAGGCAGTCTGCCCGATATTTGAAAAATTTAACGCCGTCAAAATTGTCAGTGCGGCAATTTTATTTCTTGTTTTCATTAAAACCGTCGCGAGAAACTCCTGATTTTAATCAGGAGAGGAAAGCGACACCCTCCAGTCAAAAATTTTTCGCCCGAAGGCGAGCGGGCTTAATTGCTTTTAAAGCCTCCGCCCGCTAGAGTAGTAATCCTTCGCCAATGTTATCCTGCAGTTTTGTATGTTTGCAGCACTGTTTCTACTGCTCAAAACTGTTTAACCA
>JAFZMV010000052.1 GCA_017553205.1 Selenomonadaceae bacterium
ATATTTCGCATTTTTTGATAGATAACATTCCAAAGTTGCAAAATCTGACAAACAAATTTTAAAAAATGTCATGGTCTAAGTTATTTTCCTCACAAATTTTTCAGATTCGAGGAGAAAAAAATTTTATGAAACGCCCGTGTATTTTTTGCACAGAAAATAATTTTTAATTTTAGGCGGTAGGAATTTTTTTTTTTTCATTGAATAACACAGCTAAAATTATTTTGCCCTCATGGTATTTATTTTTCATGAAGAGTAAGGTAGAATCGGAATTATTTTTTTTAAACTTTAAACCTCAAAGACAAACAGGGGGATGGTATTTTGGAAAAATCTACGGTTATAGGGCTTGTTGCGGGACTGATTTCAGTTTTCGTCGGAATGATCATAAAAGGTGCTCCGCTTTCTTCGATGGCGAACCCTGCGGCATTCTTGATAATCATCGGCGGAACTTTTTCATGTCTGCTTAATGCTTTTCCTATGGCAACAGTTACTAAACTGCCTCAGCTTTTTAAACTTTTACTTCGCGGTGAAGATTTTGAGGCGGGCAAGGGACAATTAGTAAAAACTTTTATCGAACTTTCACAAATTGCACGTCGTGAAGGTATTCTCGCACTCGAAGGAAAAGTTGCAGATATTGACGATCCGTTTTTTAGAAACGGTTTGAGCATGGTTATTGACGGTATGGAGCCGGGATTTGTCAGCGAAGTTTTGGACGCTGAACTTGCAGTCATGGAAGAACGTCATTCAGAGGCACGCTCGATTTTGACACAGGCAGGAACTTACGCACCTACGCTGGGCGTTTTGGGAGCGGTTGTCGGTCTGATTGCGGCTCTGTCCGACCTTAGTGACGTTAATAAACTCGGTCACGCTATTTCGGCGGCATTCATTGCGACGATTCTCGGTATTTTTACCGGTTACGTTATTTGGCTGCCTTTTGCAAACAAATTAAAAGTTAAATCGGCGGCTGAAATTGGTTACAAACGAATGATTATTGAAGGTATTCTTTCGTTGCAGGCGGGTGACTCTCCGACGGCAATCGAAGCAAAATTGATGATCTTCATTCCGCAGAGTGAACGCGAAGCTTTGAAGAAAGAATAGTTTTGTTGGAGGAAAATAAATGGCAAGAAAAAAAAGAGGCAAGAAACATGAAGAAGAAGCCAGTGAGGCTTGGTTACTGCCATATTCTGATTTGATGACGCTTTTATTGGCGTTGTTTATTGCGTTGTTTGCAATTTCTCAGACAGACCAAACTAAATTAAATCAGTTGGCACAGGCTTTTTCTGCCGCATTTAACATGGGTGGACCCTCGTTCTTTAATCAGGCTGGACCTATGGCAAGTCCTCAACGTCAAATTCTAAGTGATGAAGATCAAGGAAATCATGCTTACTTGCAGGAAAATCAAAATTTGCAGGATTTACAGGCACAGCTTGACGCATATATTCAGCAAAATTCTTTGGAAGATGAGTTATCTACTCAACTTGAAGAAGAAGGCTTGATGATTCGTATAAAAGAAAAAGCACTTTTCCCGTCAGGTTCTGCGGATTTAGTTCCCGAATCTCAAAGAATCGGTCCGATTGTTGCGGGATTGTTGGCGGCGGTTCCCGAAAGAGTTTTAATTTCAGGACACACCGACACCGACCCTATCAACAATGCTCAGTTTCCGTCAAACTGGGAATTAAGTTCAGTTCGTGCAATGACTTTCATGAAATATTTGCTGTCAATCAACAATAATTTGAATCCTGCAAGATTTTCTGCAATCGGTTACGGAGAATACAGACCGATAGCTTTAAACGATACTCCCGAACATAAACAACAGAATCGGCGGGTAGAAATTTTGATAGCAAGAACTTTATCATTTAATCCTAATGAAGGCGTTTACACAAGAAGTGATGTTGATTTAGTGACGAAATGATTATCGGAATTGGAATAGATGTTATAGAAATTGAACGCATAAAAAAAGCCGTTCAAAATGAACATTTCAAAAATAAAGTTTATACGAAAATTGAACAGAATTATTGCGAAAGTCGCGGAAATCAGTCCGCAGCCTCCTATGCCGCAAGGTTTGCCGCTAAGGAGGCTTTTTTCAAGGCAATGGGAACGGGAATTAATACAGAATTAACTGACGTTGAAGTCATAAATAATGAACTCGGACAGCCCGAAATTTTTCTGCACGGAAAAGCATTTCAAGCGGCGAAAAATTTGGGCGTTGAAAAAATTTTTGTGAGTTTGAGTCATTCGCGGGAATATGCTACGGCAACGGCGGTTATTGAAAAATAAAATTGGAGTGTGTTTTTGATGAAAAAATTTTTAACGTTGACTTTGGTATTATTTGCGTCGATGTTTTTTTTCACGGCGAAAAGTTTTGCGGCGGAATTTGAATTAGTTTCTTATACTGCAAATGCAAGACTGCAATGGCTTGCAAATATCGGACAGCCTGAAGCAGAACAAATTTTAAAAGAACTCGGCAAGGCTAATATCTACGGCAAAAGAAATCTTCTGGACTTTGACAGACTTGAAAAAGTCAACGGAATTTATCAAGAACTTTCGTATCTCGCAACAGTTCAATTTGTTAGAGAATACGACTACAAAAATATTTTTGATATTGGCGGAGGATATACACCTCGTGCCGTAGTTTTTGCACGCGACGGCAGAAAATATTTTGGTGCGGAACTTATGGCGGTTGCAGTTTCGGCTGATGATGTCATGAAAAAAATTCTTACTCCCGAAGAAAAAAAATTAGTAAGTTATGATGAAGTTTTGGTAGAGGATACAGGTAAATTTCTTTCTTCTGCAAAAAAAATGGACGGTAAACTTTGTATGATGGAACAGGGCTTGATGGTCTTTTTGGATCAGGACAGACTTGCCGACATGTATGAAAATATCCGCGACACTTTGAAACAAAACGGCGGTTGTTTTATAACTTCCGATTTGGCGACAAGAGATTTATTTAAAGAACTTGCGGCGGCTCTTTACGGAGAAGATCAAGCTCAGTTAATTTACGACGAAACAAAAGACATGTACGAAGAACTTTTTGACGGTCTTGTTAATGAAGAAAATTTTGACAATCAAATTGACGCAATAAAATATGCTGAAGAAGATTTGGGCTTAAAAATTCGCAGAGCACCTTTGATTCTTGACACTTCAAAATTGAATTGCTTGAAAGATTTGACTCCGGAACAAGCGGAAAAAGTTAAAAAAATTGCCTCGAAAAATTATTTGTGGATTGTTACAGTCGATTAGTTGAAGGGATCAGTAAAAATGAAAATTGCATTGGCAAAACAAATGCACGAAATTGACGACACCGCCGTTAATGATCTCGGACTTCCCGAACTTTCTTTAATGGAGAGTGCGGGGCATAGAGTTGCACAGGCGGCGGAAAATTTTTTGAACGGCGTACATGAAAAGAGTATTTGTATTTTGGCGGGCAGTGGTAATAACGGCGGAGATGCTTTAACTGCGGCACGTTATTTGTCAAATATGGGTGCAAAGATAAAAATTTTTTTGGTCGGCAACAAAAATCACCGCACAGACTCTTTAAACGTGCAAATTAGAATTTTACGCGGAATGAATTTGGAAATTCAACAGCTTGAAACGGACAGAGCATGGGAAAAACTTCAAGTCACTTTGAGATTTACGGACGCGATTATTGACGGAATACTCGGAACAGGTTTTTCGGGAGAAATTCGCCCTTCAGCTCTTCGACTTATTCGCATGATAAATTCTTTGAGCAAGCCTGTAATTTCGATTGATATTCCTTCGGGAGTTGAGGCTGATACAGGTTTTGTCGGTGAAGATGCAGTACAAGCCGACTGCACAATTTCTCTAGGACTTCCAAAAATCTGTCATTTCATTTGTCCCGGTGCAAATCATGTCGGAAAACTTTTGATTGATGATATTGGTATTCCGCAAAAACTTTTGAGCGGAGATATTCATCAAACTTTGTTGGACGATAAACTTGCAGTAACTTTTCTGCCTGTTCGTCCCAGAGAAGTTCATAAAGGTTCATGCGGAAAAATTTTAGTTGTCGCAGGTTCTCGCGGAATGACGGGAGCGGCTTGTCTTTCGTCGATGTCAGCTTTAAAAGTCGGAGCGGGTTTGGTGACTTTGGCAATTCCTGAAAGTTTGAACGACTTATACGAAGTCAAATTAACTGAAGTCATGACAATTTCTCTTGCTGAAAATAAATTGGGAATTATCGGAGGAAAAAAAGCCGCCGAAACTTTAATAGAACTTTCCGCAAATTTTGACGCGGTTTTAATTGGTCCGGGACTCGGCAGAGAAAAAGAAACTTTGGAACTTGTGAAAAAAATTTTCTTGGAAATTGACAGACCGTTAATTTTGGACGCGGACGCGATTTTTGCTTTTAACGGAAATGGCGGAGATTTAAAAAACTGCCGACAAATTCCTATTCTTACTCCTCATCTCGGAGAACTTGCCGCACTTTTAAATATTTCTGTTGAAGAACTTCGACGCTCGCTTGTTGAAACTGTCAGAAATGCGGCAAAAGATTTTCGGGCGATTATCGTTGCGAAAAGTGAATGTACAGTTATTGCTTATCCGAACGGAGAAATTTTTATTTCGCCGATTGGTAACAGCGGAATGGCAACGGCTGGCAGCGGTGATGTTTTGGCGGGAGCGATTGCGGGTTTAATGAAATTAACTCCTTTTGCACCGTTGGCGGGAGTTTATTTGCATGGAACGGCGGGAAATATTTCAGCCGAAGAAAATTCTGAAGGACTTACCGCATCGGACATTATGAGAAATTTACCGCAGGCAGTCAAAAAACTTCGCGAACTGCAAAAAAATAACTGACCAAAAAAATAAAAAAATTTTCTCAGAAAAAATTCCTAATTCCACATTCCTAATTACAAATTATTAAAAGGGTGTCGCATTATGAAAAAATTTATTTACAATCGAATATTACTGCTGGCGATTGCAATAGGTCTTATTGCGTCACTCGTCATAGCAGGGCAAAGGCATGCAGTTGAAATAAATAATTCTCAAATCGATATGGCTATGGATTATTACAGCCTTTATGATCTTGCCGTGCAGGAAGGTTTGGACTTTGAAAACGTTTTACAGCAGGCAAAAGAGGCGGGAATAACTTCTCTTGCAATTTATGATACAACTCTGGAAAGACTTACCGAACATGGAAAAATTGTTGCTTTGTCCGGTGATGAAATTATTACAAATTATTACAGCGGCTCTTTAGTAAATCAGCTTTGGCGGGAAATGGTTGAGGCGAATTCTATTGACGCGGACAGAATTTATATTATCGGTCGTACTCTGCAAGATTATGAGGAAACAAAATCCGCTTTAATTTTGCGTCTTGGTGAAGAACGCGTCAGAACTTTTGCGGTCGGTGAAATTGAAGTTTTGGAAGTCAAAGCACAATACGGCTCTTTCAGAAAAAATCCTTTGGGATTATCCAAAACTGAACTTGATACGGCAAAAAATGCGGGCTTTAATATTCTTGCTCGTCCTGCAAATTTCAGCCAATGTACTCCCGAAAAAGTTCGTGCAGTTTTTGAAAAGCTGAATGATTATCCCATTTCCGAAATTGTTTTTGACGGAAAAGAAGTTCTCGGAGCGTCTGAATGTATTGACGTAACCGCCGAAGAAATGAAAAAAAGAAATTATACTCTCGGACTTATTGAACATGTCACGCAGTTGAAATTTTATCCTCAACGCGGCTACGAAGAACTTTCGGAAAAATTGGGCTATGATAAAATTGCCCGTCTTTATGCAGTACCGAAAGACGAACAGCCGAAACTCCCGCTTGATACGATTGTGAATCGCTGGGCAACGACTGACCACGAAAGAAATATCAGAATAAATCTTCTTCGCATTTATGAAAAACCTGCTGAAGATATGACTTTGCTGGAAACGAATTTAAAATACATTCGTGATGTCAGTACAAAATTAAAAGCAAACGGCTACACACTCGGCAAGGCTGATGTTTTTGAAAATTATTATCCGAATAAAATTTTGCGTGTCTTGGTTGTCGTCGGAGTAGTGGCGGCATGCGTTTTGTATTTGTCGCTGATTTCCCGCAGAGTTAATATCAACGAAAATTTTCAGCTTAGATTTTTTGCGGTTCTGGCAATAATTTCAGCTGTTTTAATTTTGGCGGGAGCGGACGGAAAAGTCAGAATAATTGCGGCGTTATTGAGTGCAAATATTTTTCCCGCACTTGCAATAATTTGGCAGTTGGACAGATTAAGATTTTTGAAAGTCAAAGCACATGTCGAATCTGAACAAGAAAACAGTCTTTCGACAGTTCAAATAATTTGGTTGTCAGTCGCGTCGCTCTTCATAACAAGTGCGATGAGTTTAATAGGAGCGGCATTTTTATCGGGTTCACTTTCCGACATAAAATATTTCCTGGAGTTTGAAATTTTCAGAGGAATAAAATTAACTTTCGTTTTGCCGTTGATTTTGGTAGCGATAGCATTTTTGCAAAGATTTAACGTTGTTGATGAAGTCAGAAAAAATGTTCCTGCAATTCAGCAGTTCAAAGAAATTTTAGAGATGAACATAACTGTTAAAACTTTGCTCGGTGCTTTATTTGTACTTGTTGCCTTTGTAGTTTTGATTGCAAGAAGCGGACATACTGCGGGCATGCCTGTATCGGGAGCAGAAATAAAAATCCGTGCAATGCTGGAGCAATTATTTTATGCTCGTCCGCGTTCAAAAGAAATTTTCATAGGTCACCCCGCATTTGTTTTGGCGATGGCGGCTTTCTTGAAAAAATTCCCGAAAATGATTTGTTTTATTTTAATTCTCGCCGCAACAATCGGACAAAGTTCAATGGTGGAAACTTTCGCACACATGAGAACGCCAATTTTCATGTCGTTTATGCGTGGAATTGACGGAGTAATACCCGGTGCAATGATAGGAGCGATTTTAATTTTGATTTTGGTATTTGCCGCACGTTTTCGCAAAGGAGTTCGAGTGAAGTCGTGAAGAATATTTTAATTTCCGGCTATTACGGCTCAAAAAATGGCGGGGACGAGGCAATGCTTGCGGCTATGCTGGAAGTTTTGCGGGAATTGGACAGCGATTTAAAATTTACCGTAATTTCCATGAATCCCGAATACACGAAAAAACGCCATAAAGTTGATGCCGTTGCTTGGCTGGATATTTTTTCTATCATAAAAAAAATTCTTTCGGCGGATCTTTTAATTTCAGGTGGCGGAAGTCTTTTGCAGAATGTCACGAGTCGCCGCAGTCTTTATTATTATCTCGGAATTATTTTTTTGGCGGAAATTTTCGGACGAAAAGTCATGCTTTATGCTCAAGGTATCGGACCGATTTTGGGAAATTTTGCAAATAAAATCATGAATTTTATTGTAAATCGCGTGGATTTGATAACGGTCAGAGATCATGGCTCTTTGGAAGAACTTCAACGGCTGAAAATTACCAAGCCGAAAATTTTTTGTACTGCCGATCCTGTTCTTGCAATTAAATCCGTTTCGCTTGATGACGGAAAAAAAATTTTGTCGAAATATTCTTTGCACGAAGAAAAAAATTTTATCGGAGTATCTGTCAGAAAATGGAGTCACTGGGAAAGTTGTCAGAATGAACTTGTTGCCGCTCTCGATAAACTTGCCGAAGAAAAAAACGCGGAAATTATTTTTCTTCCCATGCAATTTCCTGAAGATGTCAAAGCCGCCGAATCAACTGCCGAACTTATGAAAAATAATTCTACGGTTTTGGCAGAAGAATTTTCGACTTCAGAAATGTTGAGTCTTGTCGGCTGTATGGATATTTTAATCAGTATCCGTCTGCACGCTTTAATTTTTGCGGGTGTGATGAATGTTCCGATGTTGGGAATTTCTTACGATCCGAAAATTGAAAGATTTCTGGATTCGATTGAAGAAAAACCGCTCGGAACTTTGGAAAATGTCACGGCAGAAAAAATTTTTGACGGCGTTATAAAAAAATTGGACGCGAAAAAAAATCTGCATAACGAATCACAATTAAAAAATCTTCGTGAACTTGCTTGGAAAAATGCTCGACTTGCCATTGAACTTATAAACAAATTTTAGGAGAAAAATTTTCATATGATTTATATACCCGGATTTAAAAGTTATTACAAAGACGAAAATTCGGCTCTTTTTTTTGCTGATACGTTCGAGGCTATGGAAAAAATGCTCCCTGAATGTGTTGATATGATTTTCGCCGATCCGCCTTATTTTTTGTCAAATGACGGAATTTCTTGCAGCGGCGGAAAAAAAGTTTCTGTCAATAAAGGTGAATGGGACAGAGGAACAAATTTTGAAGAAAAGCATAGGTTTAATAGAAATTGGATAAAGCTGTCTAAAAAAGTTTTAAAACCAAATGGGACTATTTGGATTAGCGGAACACTCCATAATATTTATTCTGTCGGCATGGCTTTAGAACAAGAAGGATTTAAAATTTTGAATAATATCACTTGGCAAAAAAATAATCCTCCGCCCAATCTTTCCTGCAGATATTTCACGCACAGCACAGAAACTATTTTGTGGGCAAGAAAAAATGAAAAAAATTCTCGTCATTTTTTTAATTATGAGCTGATGAAAGAACAAAACGGCGGTAAACAAATGAAAGATGTTTGGACTGGAAATCTTACAAGTCAAAAAGAAAAAATTTTTGGTAAGCACCCTACACAAAAACCGCTGTATCTTTTAAAAAGAATAATTTCTGCTTCTACTCAGGAAAAAAATGTAGTCTTAGATCCTTTTTGCGGTTCTGCTACAACCGGAGTTGCCTGTAAAATCTTAAACAGAAATTTTATAGGAATTGAAAATAATGAAGATTTTATAAAATTGTCCAAAGAAAGGCTGATTCACGCACATGAGCAAAAGAATTTTTGAAGAATGGCTGGAAACTTTTCGCGATTCCATAAGCGGATACAATTACTACACGGATTTTGAAAAAATTTATAAGAACGTTGAAAAGTTAAAAATAGAAATAAATATTTTAAATTCTCTTGTAGGTTCCAAAAATATTGAGCAAGATTTTGAAAATATTTTGGAAAAATATCCCGAATGTCTGAAAGTTATTCCAATTTTGCTGGCTGTCCGCAGAAATGAACTGTACTGCATAGATGAGAATGGAGAGTTTCTCTATAATTTTAAAAAAATAAATTATTCTGTTGAACAGTACAAATATTTTATGCGTCAAACGGGATTGTTTGAATTATTAAAAAATCACGTTGTAAATAATTTGTATGATTATGTGACAGGCGTTGAGGTCGGTCTTGATTCAAACGGCAGACAAAATCGCGGTGGTAAACAAATGGAAAAACTGGTCGAAAGTTTTTTGAAAAAGTCTGGCGTTGAATACTACAAAGAAATGTATTTGAATGTAGTTGAGGAAAAATTTAAAATTGATTTATCAGCAATTTCAGCGAATGACACGGCAACAAAAAGATTTGATTTTATAGTGAACGGCAATAAAAAAATTTTTGGAATTGAAACAAATTTTTATACGAGTAACGGCTCAAAATTAAACGAAACTGCCAGAAGTTACAAAATGATTGCAGAAGAATCAAAAGATATTTCCGGATTCAGATTTGTTTGGATAACGGACGGTCAAGGTTGGAAACAAGCCGCAAAAAATTTAAAAGAGACCTTCTTGATACTCGGCGATTTATACAACATACATGACTTAGAAAACGGATTGTTTGAAAATCTGTTTAAATAAAAATTTTTTTAAGAGTTTGAAGGGTGGTAGTTTGGTTGGCTTTAGATAAAAATTCTGTGGAACTTTTGGCACCGGCGGGAACTTGGGACGCATTTATTGCGGCGATTAATGCGGGAGCGGATGCGGTTTATCTCGGCGGAAAACATTTCAACATGAGAGTTCATAAAAATGATTTTAATTTTACTGATGAAGAATTGAAAAATGCCGTCAAATTTGCTCATGACAGAGGAAAAAAAATTTATATCACGTTGAATAATTTAATCAGCGTTGAAGAAATTGAGCCGCTGAAAAAATATTTAAAGTTCCTTAACGAAATTCAGCCCGACGCTTTAATTGTTCAAGATATGGCTGTTATAAATTTGATTCGTAAATTAAATTTGAATTTGCCGATTCATATTTCAGTTATGGCGAACACAAATAATTTTCGTGCCGTCGAACTTCTTAAAAAATTTGGAATTACTCGGATTGTTGCGGGACGTGAAATGAGTTTGTCGCAAATGAGTTTGCTCAAAGAAAAAACAGGAATTGAGTTAGAAAGTTTTATTCATGGTGATATGTGCGTTGCTGTCAGCGGTCAATGTATTCATTCGGGTGTGACTTTCGGACAAAGCGGGAATCGCGGACGTTGTTTAAAGCCCTGCCGCTGGAAATATAAATTTATCGACGAAGAAACGAAAGAAATTTTTGATGACACTTCTTATAAACTTGCTTTAAATGATATGTGCATGCTTAGAAATATTCCAGAACTTATTCAGGCGGGAGTTTATTCTTTTAAAATTGAAGGCAGAATGAGACCGCCCGAATTTATTTCGCGGATTGTTTCGGCTTACAGAAAAATCATTGATGATTATACTTCAGACCCTACAAGTTTTTCGATTGACGAAAATTTTTGGAAAGATTTTTACGAAAAACGAGTCAGAAATTTTTCAACGATTTTTTCATTTAATCAGCCGACAAAAAAAGATTTCGGCTTGACAGGTGAACGCGAACCAAGATTTTTCAGCGAAGGCGTTATAGAAAAAAGTTTTGACGACGAATCAGTTAAAAAAATTTTTGACAACGAGAGCGAAATAAAAAATTCTTCGGAACATAAACCAAAATTAAATGTCAGAGTTTCAAATTTTGATTCCGCAAAGTCTGCGATTGATAACGGTGCAAATTTAATTTATGTCGGCGGAGAAATTTTTAAACCGCAGAAACCTTTCACGCTTGAAGAATTTCAAAAAATTATTTCGTTTGCCCATGAAAAAAATTCTAAAGTTGTTTTAAGTACTCCGAGAGTTACGACGGATAAAATTTTGAATGAACTTGAAGAACTTTTTGAGCGGGTGAAAAATTTTAATTTTGACGGAATTATTATCAGCAATTTGGGTGCGTTGAATTTGGCGAAAAAATTTTCACTGCCGATTGTTTCCGACATTTCATTTAATCTTTTCAACCATGAGGCGGCGGAATTTTTAAAAAATCTTGGAGTTTGTCAGGCAGCGGCATCACTTGAGTTGAGTTTTTCGCAGGTGAAAAGTCTTGCAGAAAATTCTTCGTTGCCGATTGAAATTGTTGTTCATGGTTCTGTTGAGTCGATGATTTGCGAACATAACTTTATAAAAAATTTTTATCCGAATTATGACGAATTTGCAACGCCTGAAATTTTAAATAAACATTTTGCACTGGAAGATTCTGCGGGAGAAATTCATTCAATCAGAGTTGATCAATTTGGTAACAATCACATTTATTTTGCAAAAGATTTGTGTTTGTTGCCGTACTTGAAAAAATTTTTTGGTGCGGATTCTTTGAGAATTGATGCACAGGAATATTCTTCGGAAGTTGTCGGGCTTGTTACAAAAATTTATCGTGCGGCTATTGACGGAGAAAATTTTGAAGACGACTTTGAATTTTTGCAAAAAAAATCTCCGCGAAAATTCGGTTGCGGAGTTTATCGTTTTCAGCAAAGTAAAAATTCTATTTAAATTTCAAGGTGTGGGAGTTGCTGTGGGAGCGGGAGTTTGGTTTCGTCTTTGTGTTCCTTCAAACATCATTTGAGTAATTTGGGCGGCTACAAGCGGTTCCATTTTCGCCAAAACTTGTGCGGCAGATCCTTCATTCATTTTCTGCAGAATCAAAACAATAGTTTCAGGTTCTACTCCGTCAAGGGCTTTTGCCGCGTCTTCCGGTTTCATGCTGTCATAAATTCTTGCAAGTTTGGAAATTCTTTTTTTCTCGGCGGCTTCTCTTGCTTGAGCCTGTGCCTCAATATCTTTCTTAGAAATTTTTACTTCTTTGGGTTTATCTTTTTTATCTTCGACTTTCGCTACAGTTGTTGTAGTGGAGTCTTTTTTATTTTTTTCGTCTTCAGGTTCTTCTTCAATCGGAGGCCACTCGACACCTTCAGGCACAGGGAAATATTCTAAAGCCTCTCCCGCACCGACTAAAGGCATCTTATAAAGTCCGAAAGTTTCATTTGCCCATTGAACTTGATCATCGCTCACGACTTCCAAATAAATCGCCGCCGCAATTCCTCCGACTGTTAAAAGCAACAGCACGACGAATATTATTACAGCCGTGAAAATATTGCTGAGAAAATTACTCTTTTTTGCCATAATTTCAAAATACCTCTAAAAATTTTTTAACTGACATACATGTCCATAACTCTGCCGACATATGCTTGAGTTTCGCCGTAAGGAGGAATACCGCCATATTTTTGAACAGCACCCGGTCCGGCGTTATATGCGGCGACTGCATGACTGACATTTCCATCAAATTTATCCAACATTTGTTTTAAATACATTGTTCCGCCTTCAATATTTTCCTGCTCGTCGTAGGGATTTACTCCAAGACCTGCAGCAGTTTCGGGCATAAGTTGCATAACTCCGATTGCTCCTACTTCAGAAATTTCATCTTGATTCATATCGGATTCGGCAATGGCGATAGCTTTAACAAGTTTTGGATCCACTCCGTGTTTCAAAGCCGCACTTGTCAGCATTTCTTCAGTCTTGCCGAAAGTTTCGACAGATTCGGAAATTTCTTCATCGTCGTCGCGTTCAAAAATATCTTCGTCAAGTTCTTTTGAAGTTGCTGGAGAAATTGCCGCCGTCGGATTATTTTCGGCAGGATTTGTCACAGCTTTATTATTTCCGGGCAGTGCCTCTTGACCGGGCAAATAATTTTTGTTGCCGTTAAAATATTGGCTTGCAGTTGCTTGAGAATTATTTTGAACAGGATTTTTTTCAACGGCAGAATTATTTTCGGTTGCAGAACTTTTTTCGACTGCAGAATTTTTTTCAGCGGATTTTATAGCCGCATTAACTTTTGCAGCGTTTTCAATTTCGGCGGCATTTACTGGCTGAGTAGAGCCGGGCATTTTTTGAGCCTGTGCAGTTGTTTGAGTAGGCTGAACTTTTGTCGCCTGTTTAGCCATTTCGTTTTCCAAAGTCGTCTGAAAATCTCCGCCGACACCAAAACGATTTTCAATCGCGGCGATTCTTTGTTTTACTTCGTCGATTCTGTGAGTAAAATCAATTTTTTCAATTCCATGAATCTGTATCAAATTAAAATCTCCCTTCGTCGATTTTTAGGGGTTAGCATAGGGGCTAGTTTCTAGGGGTTAGGGGTTAGAAAAATTCTTTAACTAAATTCTCTAGCCCCTAGCTCCTAATCCCTAACTCCTATTTCCTTCTCATGTGAAGTTGCAGACCGATTTCATCAAGCATTTTCTGCTCTTCAAATAAAACTTCTTCATTATACTCTCTAAGTCGCTTTTCTTTCAACTGTTCGATACTTTTTAGATAAGTCATCAAATCCATCAACGCTTTTAATTTTTGCTGACGTTCCTGCATGGTTTTTAAAATTAATTGCTGTTGTTTTTCTATCTGTTCGCGTTTCCAATTAAAAAAATTGTTATAAGTCATGATTGTTCCGACGTTTACGGTTTTTCCTTCGCCCGTCATTTCTGCAAATTCATACTGACCTTCCTGAAGTTCCTGCAAAAGTGTCTGCAAATGTTTTCTGTGTTCTTCAAGTCTTCGCGAAACTTCAGCAAATTGCATTTCTGCATCGTCTTTTTTTCTTCGCGTAACTTTTAAAAGTGTTTCGAGTTGGAATTTAAATTTTTTCATATCAGCCCGCCGCTAAAGGTTGCCCAGAAATTGAAATAAGTTTTTGGATAGTTTCTTTGTAGCCGTCAACTTCAAAAATTCCCTGACACAAAAATTCATTTATCGCGTCAATTTTTGCAATAGCCGCGTCAATTCTTTTACTAGAGCCTTTGACATATGCCCCGATATGTATTAAGTCTTCCGCGTCTTTGTAAACTGCCATCAATGCACGCATATTTTGAGCGGCTAGTAAATGTTCTTTCGTAACAACTTCATTCATGACACGGCTGACGCTTGCCAAAACATCAATCGCGGGAAAATGATTTTGTGCGGCAATGGCTCGACTTAAAACAATATGCCCGTCAAGAATTGAGCGGACAGCATCGGCAATAGGTTCGTTCATGTCGTCGCCGTCAACCAAAACCGTATAAATTCCCGTGATAGACCCTCTGTCACTTGTCCCCGCTCTCTCTAAAAGTCTGGGAAGAAGTGCAAAAACTGAAGGAGTATAACCGCGTGTTGCAGGAGGTTCGCCGATTGTCAATCCGACTTCACGTTGAGCCATTGCAAAACGTGTCACAGAATCCATCATCAAAATAACTTTGTGACCTTTGTCGCGGAAATATTCGGCAATAGCCGTGCCTGTCATTGCTCCTTTGATTCTGACAAGTGCGGGCTGATCTGAAGTAGCTACAACAACCACAGATCGTTTTAAACCTTCTTCGCCCAAGTCACGTTCAATAAAATCTCTTACTTCGCGTCCGCGTTCTCCGACCAAAGCAATAACGCTAATATCAGCTTCAGTGTTTCTCGCTATCATTGACAGCAAAGTTGATTTTCCGACACCCGACCCCGCCATAATTCCTATACGCTGACCGTCGCCCATTGTAATAAGTCCGTCAACAGTCCGAACACCGACATAAAGTGATTCATGTATTCTCGGTCTTGTAAGCGGAGGAGGCGGAGGAGCTTGCAAAGGATATTCTTCTTTTGACAAAATCGGTCCAAGTCCGTCCATTGGATTTCCAAGCCCGTCCAAAACTCTTCCCAAAAGTTCATCACCGACTTTAACTTGTAAAGTTTTTTGAGCGGCAACAACTTCACAGCCGGGACCAACTCCCTGCATTTCTCCAATCGGCATGAGCATTACAAAACCTTCACGAAAGCCGACGACTTCAGCGGGTATCGGCGGAGCGTTCGGAGTTTTCGGAGTAATGTAGCAAAGTTCGCCTACACTGACGGTGGGACCTTGAGTTTCAATAACCAGCCCGACAACTTGCGTGACTTTTCCTGTAAGTTTTATAGTCTTGCATTCGTCGATAGCGTCATTTAATTTTTGCAGATTGATACTATTTTTAATTTCGCTCATTTTCGTAAAAATCCCCAATTAATATTTTTTTATTCCTAAAATTTCTTTGTATCAAAAAAAATTTCTGCCAAAAAGTTACTCACAATTTTAAACAAAGTTTAATGTAAGTTATGGATAATTGCAAGCATAAAAAAATTCTTTCGTCTTTTTTGTTTATAAATATTTTTTGTGCTACAATTACACCCGTTTGAAAAAATTCGAGGAGGAATTAAAAATGATTTTGGAACGTCTTGAAAAACTTCCTGTCGGTTCATTCCATTACAAACTATTATTTGTAACGGGATTGGGCTGGCTTTTTGATTCAATGGACACCGGATTAATTTCTTTTGTTCTGCCTGTCTTGGCAAAGGAATGGGGATTATCTCCCGAACAAGTTGGCTGGATCGGAAGTATCGGACTAATCGGAATGGCACTTGGTGCAGTTTTATCAGGAACAATCGCTGACAGATTGGGAAGAAAAAAAGTTTTTGCGGCAACAGTCATTTTATACAGCATATCAACAGGACTCTGTGCGGCGGCATGGAGTTATGAATCATTGCTATTTTTTAGATTTTTGGTGGGATTCGGACTCGGCGGAGAATTACCTGTCGCGGCAACTTTAATGAGCGAATACGCACCAAGTCATTTACGCGGAAGATTTATAGTTTTATTGGAAAGTTTCTGGGGAGTAGGCTGGCTTGTTGCGGCATGCATTTCCTATTTATTAATTCCTCGATACGGTTGGCAAGTTGCATTTATAATCGGAGCATTACCTGCGGTTTATGTATTTTTAATCAGACTTCATATGCCCGAATCAATTCGTTATTTAATTTCACAAAACAAAATTGACGAGGCAAAAGAAATTATTTTATCTCTTGAAAAAAATTTAAACATCGAGAGCAAAAAATTTGATGAAAATTTATCTGAATCAGAATTAGGCACGGAAAAAACTGCAAAGCCAAAATTTTCAAGTTTATGGCTGCCGCAATTCAGAATCAGAACAATAATGCTTTGGGTGGCATGGTTCGGAATTGTTTACAGTTATTACGGAATTTTTATGTGGCTACCATCAATAGTTTTTTCACAGGGTTTTGCAGTCGTGAAAACTTTTGAATATGTTTTGATAATGACGCTGGCACAGTTGCCGGGATATTTTACGGCGGCATGGCTAGTAGATAAAATTGGAAGAAGATACACGCTTTCAACTTTTCTTTTGATGTCGGGCGTGTGCAGTTATTTTTTCGGAAATGCAGGAGACACGATGGAACTTTTAATTTTTGGTGCGTCAATGAGTTTCTTTAATCTCGGAGCGTGGGGAGTAATTTACACTTATACTCCTGAACTTTATCCGACTTCAATTCGTGCACTCGGTTCGGGTTGGGCGGCAGGTTTCGGAAGAATCGGAGGAATGTTGGCTCCTATGTTAGTCGGAATACTTTTGGCAAACGGTGCAGAGATGAGTTTAATTTTTGCAATGTTCGCATCAGTTTTCGTTTTAATTTCTGTAGTCGTTTTGAGTTTGGGAATTGAAAGCAAACGAAAGTCACTTGAAGAAATAGACAAAATAATTTTGCAAGATTAATAATCGGAGAGAAATTTTTGAAAAAATTTAAATACAAAGGATACAATTCTGAATCAGTCGAACAGTCAGGCACTCTTGAAGCAGAAAATTATTCTGCGGCGTATTCGGCTCTTCAGTTTCAAGGAATTACTGTTGTAAATTTGACGGCAGAACGCATGAGTTTTAAAAATTTATTTTCGGATTTCATGAAAAAAATTAAACTCGGCGGAAATTGGTCGTCAATTTTTTTTCGTGAATTAAGTGTAATGCTCGGAGTTATGACTTTGCACGAGGCTTTAAAAATTTTGGAAAATTCTTCTGAAAATGTCGCGGAGAAAAAAATTTTATCAGAATTAATTTTTTCTGTAGAAAACGGAGAAAATTTTGCGACGGCACTCGGAAACCATGAAATAATTTTCGACGCAGATATAATTCAGTCGATTGAAATCGGAGAAACAAGCGGAAAACTTTTGGAAGTTACAGAAAAAATTTCCGAACGACTCGAAAAAAATTACGCGACAAGAAAAAAAATTTTTGCGGCTCTGTATTATCCTTCCGCAGTATTTTTTGCGGCGATAATTGCGGCTGTAATCATGATAAATTTAACTTTGCCGGTTTTTGAATCATTTTATTCAAGTCAGGGCGGCGAACTCCCGCTGATAACAAAAATTTTGCTCACGGGCGGAAAATTTTTAACGGAAAATTTATTTTTTGTCGGAATAATTTTTTCGGCGACAATAATTTTTTGCGTTGCAGTTTATAAAGAAATTTTTGCAATAAAATTTTTTTTGGACAGATTGAAATTTGAAATAAAAATTTTTCACGAAATTGAATTCAGAAATTTATTCGGAAGATTAAGTTTTTTGCTGGAAAGCGGAATAAATTTGGACGAGGCAGTAAAATTGTCTGTGGCATCGAGCCGAAATTTATACTTGCAAAAAATTTTTGGCGGAATGAATTTTTCAGTTGAACACGGAGAAAAATTAGGTACGATTTTAAAAAAAGTTTCAAAAAAATTTTCCGCAATTTATATCGGTTTGATAGTCACGGGCGAAGAAAGCGGACAACTTGTGGAAATGCTCAGGAAGTGCGAATCGTTGGCAGATTTTGAAATTGATGAAATTTTGAGAACGCTCCCCGCAAAAGCTGAAATTTTTGGAACGGTGGCGGCGGGAATAATTGTCGGTGCGTTGGTTTTTTCGATAATCATTCCGATTTTAAATATAACAGATTTATTCTGAAAATTTTTTCTCAGAATAATTTAATCTACCTGAAAAATATAATACTCCAAAATCAAAAATTTTTGCCACTATATTTTCTGCACGTCTAAAATTATTTTGAGCAAAAAAACAAACCGTTAAGCTCGGATTTGATAAAAATCATTTTGAAGTTAAAACATATTTCCGTTTTTTCTGCAAGAAGTTATACTAGGGCGTGTTGGTAAAGTCTAAATTTTTATCATGACGGTGGCAAGAAGAACAAAATTTAAAAAGCAAACGGACAATTTGTCGTAACGTGTTGCAATGTGTCTGTAGTGTTTGATGCGATTAAAAAATCTTTCGATAA
>JAFZMV010000053.1 GCA_017553205.1 Selenomonadaceae bacterium
AATACGTCTGTCAATTTATGTTTCACATAACCTGCATGACGCGGATCTTCTATTTCGGAAAAATATTCTTGCATTTTCAGTCACTACCTATTTTTTTCAGAGTGTATCATTTTTATCCGAAATTTTTATGAAACGCCCGTGGGGCTGGTATACGTGAATCTTGACAAAAAAATTTTTGATTGTTAGACTTCTATGCGTTGTTGGTCTTATGTTTAAAAGTAGTTGTTTACAATGAAGTTTTTTGGCTTTTTTTTATTTTATTGAGAGGTAATCTGTTTTGGAGGAAATAAAAAATATCTTTCGAGAATTCTTGAAAAATGAAGTTGAAGAAATTCGACAAAATAAATTCCGTGTCGTCGGACTTATTTTTTTCACTTTGGCGACAGCATTTTTTATGCTGTTTGATTACGAAGAGGAACAGATAAATCTCAATGAACCTGTTCAATTTGCGAATATCGAAAAGCAAAAAAATGTATCTGATGATAGACCGGTTTCTGATAAAGGAATTATACATTCAACGAAAAATAAATCGGAACCACAGAAAAATAACCTTGTTGTCGTTATGGGAGCCAATTCTGACGATTTATATGTGAGAGATCCTTTTGCTGTTGACGAAAAAGTTGAAGTTATAGAAAAAACGGACAATACCGAAGTTGAAAATATTACCGCTATGACCTTAAAAAATTCTGCTGTTTCTTCAGATACATCTGTAAAATTACCTCCCATTCCACACTTTGAATGGAATGTATCGGAACAGCAACGTCCTATAATTCCAGAATCTTCACCGCCTACTGAAGAATACATTTTAGTAGGAACAGCGATAAGCGGAAATCATAAAAATGCGATTATTAAAAAAGTTGCTCCTTCACAAGGAAAAGACTATATAGAGGAAGATATTATTGTCGGTCTGGGAGATTATGTTCAAGGAAGTAAAATTATAGATATAACTGAAACTTCGTTAGTTTTTGATGACAATAGAACTCAACTGCATATGAGCGGTTTTAATAATTTGTCTTTGAATTCCAACAGGAATGATACTGTTTTTTCTCGCAATGTTGAATATTCTCAAATTGATTTAGAGTACGAGAAAAAATTTGATAATCCTGAAAATGAAGAACTCGTAATTCAAAATGCTGATGATTATATAGATGTAACTGTAAAAAGTACAGAAAAATCAATTAAACCTATCCTGCCTGACAGAGAAATTATAAAGCAACCGTTTTACCAAAATAACCATATAGCTGAAGAAGAAGAAAATCTGGATTTAGCTGATGCTGTAAATATAGAAAGTGATTTTTACGTTGAAAATAAAATGCCTGAAACCTTAAATACAGATGATAATTTTGTGAATTTAACAGGTAATGATGATTTTAGGTTAAAAAGTGACGTTAATATAAGTTTTGACACGGCTAAATATGAATTTGACGAAAACTATAGCGATTTTTCGAAATAAATTCAGTAGCTCGAGTGAGTCACGAGCGTTTCATAAAAATTTTTGGTAAAAATGTTGCACTCCGCAAAAGATAAGGAGCGAGTTAAAAGTGCAAGAATATTTTTCTGAAGTAGAATATCCCTGCCACAAAAGTTATGTGAAATACAAATTGGAAACGAATTAATGCTCGGTAATGCTCGGGCAAGAGAAAAAATTCACGAGAAAATAAACGAAATACCAACATTTCAATAAAATTGTGTCAAGGAATCTTCGGATTTTAATCAGGAGAGGAATTGACACAAAAACTACTTCATGATAAATTTTGCACACTTCGTAAAACGTGCGAAGGCACTGAGCGAGAACCAAGCTGGGTCTTTGCGTAAA